>CAMYUO010000115.1 GCA_947302065.1 uncultured Clostridia bacterium
CGGTGTCCTGGATTTTTTCACGGCGGACTGCTGCCGCCTGTCTTTTGAACACAGACACTTTGCCTATAGCTACCGCTGCGTAAACTCCCTTTCCTTTAAATACGGTCATATCCGTCACCCGACCTTTCTTAGTTTTTCATCAGAGATTGGCTTTCATAAACTCCTCGATAGCTGCTGCTGCTGCGTCCTCGTCGTCGCCCTCAACGGTGAATTTGACTGTCTCGCCGCACTTTACGCCAAGCCCCATAAGTTTCATAAGTGCAGATCCGTTGATGGGCGGCTTGCCTGCTTTTTCGATAGTTACGGTGCTTGAAAAGCCCTTGATGAGCTTGACAAGATTGCCTGCGGGTCTTGCGTGGATACCGATAGCGTCCTTGATGGTGTAATCAAATGTTTTCATTAAGCATTCATTCCTTTCGGTTTAAAGTTTGATGCTGCGCATCTCCTCGGCGTCGGGATAAGATGCGATAGCTCCTTTTTTAGTGACACTCACTGCGCAGAATCTGTTGGAAAAATCGAGGCACTCCACGAGCGTTTCCATTGGCAGTGAACTGAGAGTGGTTTTCTGCGCGCCAAGCTCGTTGAGCTTATACAGGAACGCCCCTGTGAAGCCGTCGCCTGCGCCTGTGGTATCGACTGCGCGGACATTATATGCCGGCGAAAACGCCATTATGTTTTTGGTAAAGGCATACGCGCCCTTGCTGCCGAGGGTATAGAGCATCAATTGCACGCCCTGGTCAAACAGCCATTTTGCGCCGCCCTCAGGAGTGTCAAAGCCTGTGATGAATTCAAGCTCGTCCTCTGACAGCTTTACGATGTCGCTGTGCGGTATGAACTCGCGGACAGCGGCTTTGAGCGCTTCCCTGCTGTCCCAGAGGTTGAAGCGAAGATTAGGGTCAAAGCTGACGATGCCGCCTTTGCGCCGCATAATTTCTATCGCTTTTTTGTGGGCGTCTTTCATGGGGAAATCGCCTATCGACACGCTGCAGAAATGCAGGCAGAAAACGTCATCAAGGTATTCCTCTTTCACGCTGTCTGCGCTGTAAAGCATATCTGCGGATGGTTTGCGGTAGAATGAAAATGTGCGGTCGCCGTTTTCGGCAAGAGACACGAACGCGAGGGCTGTGTTAGCCTTGTCGGTCAGACAGATGCAGTCGGTCTCGACGCCGACGCTTTCAAGCCTGTGCATTATCCTGTGCCCGAAGGGGTCGTCGCCAAGCTGTGTCAGCAGCCGTGAGCGCCCGCCCAGCTTTGAGAAGGCTGCGCAGACATTTGCAGGTGCGCCGCCCACCTTTGGCGCGAAGGCTGTGACCTCGTCAAATTCACAGCCGCTGCGGTCGGGAATAAAGTCGATAAGCGCTTCGCCAATCGCTGCAAGAACATTACCCATCGGTCTTCACCTCTATCCCTTCAAGTTTATATAGTCTGCCTGTGATGCCCTCGGTTATGAGTTTGACATTTGTATCGGCAGGATACATTCTGGTTGAAAAGACGATTTCGCCGCCGTTGAGGAAAACTTCGCAGGAGGATTTATCGGCTATCAGACGGATATCGCGGCAGCTTGCGAGCT
Source organism: uncultured Clostridia bacterium (assembly GCA_947302065.1). GTDB lineage: Bacteria > Bacillota > Clostridia > Oscillospirales > Ruminococcaceae > Hominimerdicola. The sequence continues at coordinate 1,571 of CAMYUO010000115.1, forward strand.
TTGCGAATCTTGCCGTTCTGCCGCAGCCTGCGCTGCCCATAAAGCGAAGCATAGCTTCGCCGTTATAATACACCAGCGAGAACACGCCTGCAAGCACGACGGAAAAAGCCTTGTCCGCCGCGCCGACAAGCTCAAAGGGCAGCTCGGTGTCGCAGAATCTGCCGTCGGTGATGTCGAAAGAATCTCTGCGCAGCTGTTCAAGCTCCCTTGCGGGCTGGCGGAGCAGCACACCGTCCTCGCGGGCGAAAAGCTCACACGGGAGGGTGAGGCAATGCTGCCAGCCCTGCCCTGTGGTCAGGTTGAAATATGGAATGTCGCCTATGCCCATCCAGCCGTAGAACAGCCGTCTGCCGTCTGGCGCTTCAAAGCTCTGGGGCGCATAGAAATCAAAGCCGATGTCCCACTCGGTATATGTTCCTTTTTGCATTGCAAGATAGCCCGAGCTGTAAACGTTCTGGAAGCGGTATTTTTCGTTTGGTATGCCCTGGGGAGAGATGCTGAGGTACTCGTTTTCGCCGAAGCGGAAAAAGTCGGGGCACTCCCACATATAGCCGAGGTCAGCGGTGCGCAATTCTTCTTCAAACTCCCAGTGTTCCAAATCGTCAGAGGTATAGAAAAGCACGCAGCCTTTGTCGTCGAGAGTTCTTGCGCCGAGCACCATACGGTAACGCCCGTCCTCCTCCCAGACTTTCGGGTCGCGGACATGGCAGGAACAGTAATCGGGATAGTCGCTGTTGCGCAGCAGCACTTTCTTTTCGCTCATATTCTGCCCGTCGTCAGTTGTGACGAGAATGACATTTGCGCCTCTGCCGCTGGTGGTGTAGTCGTGGTCACCGTCCTGCTTCACGTTGCCCGTATAGAACAGGTACAGCTTGTCGCCCTTGACCAGCCCACAACCCGAATACACTCCGTCCTTATCGTCGGGAGTGTCGGGAAAAAGAACTATGCCTGTGAACTGCCAATTGAGCATATCCTTGCTTTTGAAATGCCCCCAGCACTTGCGACCGCCGCCGTCGGGACGGTCGGGTGCATACTGGAAATAGACGTGGTACTCGCCTTTGAAAAAGCAAAGCCCGTTGGGGTCATTGAGCCAGCCTTTCTGCGGCTCAAGGTGCAGTTTTTGTCTGAAGTCATTTTTCAAATCAATCAGCCCTTTTTCGTTTCGAGCAGCTTGTCAAGCAGGTCAATGCTGCCTGATGCTGCGGTGTTTATCTCGTCATAATCGTCTGCGTTTGTGATGATAACAGGGGTGACGGTCTTATAGCCCTTGCTCTGAATGAGCGCTTTATCAAAGGTTATAAGCGTCTGACCTCTTTTGACCTTGTCGCCCTCTGCAACGTGGGCTTCATAGCCCTCGCCGCCCAGCTCGACGGTATTTATTCCGACGTGGATAAGCATTTCCATGCCGTTGTCAAGGGTAAGTCCGATAGCGTGGTGAGTGTCAAACAGCGTTTCCACCGTTGCGTCGGCTGGTGCAACGACCTTGCCCTCGCTCGGCTCGACAGCTGCGCCTTTGCCGAGAACCTCGGCTGCGAACGTTTCGTCGGGAACGTCCTGCATAAGAACGACTTCGCCTTTGAGCGGAGAATAAACTGCTGTGTCATCAAAGCTCTTGCCTGCTGTGATGTTCTGCTCTGCGGGAGCCGGTTTTGCAGCGGTTTCAGGCTTTGTTTCAGCCTTTGCGCCCTCGGTAACGGGGTCTTTATACATAAGCCACGAAGCGATAAATGCAACGCCTGCTGCGACTGCAAATGTGAGCAGATAGCCGAGGAAGCTCTCGGTCGTGATAAGGAAGCCGAACAAGCCTGTTACGCCGTTTGCTGTTGCGTAGACGTTCATCAGAGATGCAACTGCTGCGCCGCACGCGCCGCCTATCATACCAGCGATAAGAGGCTTTACAAAGCGGACGTTTACACCGAAGATAGCAGGCTCGGTGATTCCCATAAATGCGGAGAGCGATGAGGGCAGAGCCATTGACTTTATCTTCTTGTTTCTTGACTTGATGCCGACTGCAAGGGCAGCTGCGCCCTGTGCGACGTTTGCAGCTGTTGCGATAGGCATCCAGATATTCTGTCCGTTATCAGCGAGCATTGAAAGCTCGATGGCGTTGTACATATGGTGAACGCCTGCAACTACGGTCGGTGCGTAAGCTGCGCCCATAAGGAACGAGCCTATGCCGAGAGGAATTGTGATGAGCCACTTTGCGCCGTCGAGCACCCAGCTTTCAGCCTGAGAGAACACTGGACCGATGACGGTCAGCGTCAAAAAGCCTGTGATGAGCACGCTTACCAGCGGCGTTACAAACAGGTCAAACATTTCGTGGACGTGCTTATGCAGCCACTTTTCAATGACGGAAAGCACGAGGACTGCGATGACCACGGGGATAACGTGCCCCTGATAGCCTGTGTTCTGGATATCCCACAGACCGCACCACGACCACAGGGTCTTGGTTTCTGCGCCGCCTGCGATGTTCCACGCATTGACGAGGCTGGGGTGAATCATAAGCATACCCACGACTGCGCCGAGGTAGATGTTCGCGCCGAAAATCTTTGCCGCGCTTACTGCGATAAGTATCGGCAGGAATGTCAGCGCTGTATTTGAAAGCAGGTCAAGAATATTATAGATGTAGTGGTCGCTGATGCTGGGGAAGGCTCTTGACAGACCGCCGAGCAGTCCGCACAGCAGACCTGTGGCAACAATCGCAGGGATTATCGGAACGAAGATGTCGCCCAGCGTTTTGATTGCCCGCTTATACCAGGGGACTTTCGCTGCCGCAGCCGCTTTGACATCGTCCTTTGACGCAGCCTCGACGCCTGCGAGGTCGATAAACTGGTCATACACCTTATTGACCGTACCTGTTCCTATGATTATCTGAAGCTGTCCCGCAGCCTCAAAGACGCCCTTTACGCCGTCGATGTTTTCAAGAGTCTCCTTTTTGACCTTGTCGTTATCTGCAATTACAAGTCTGAGTCTTGTTGCGCAATGAGCCGCACTTGCGAGGTTTTCCCTGCCGCCGATAGCATCAAGTATTTCAGACGCACACTGTTTGTGATCCATACCGACTCCTCCTTCTGATTTCTGACGTTGATACCGTTCATTGAAAACTGATATCGGTTTCACTCGATAGTTATATTATAACACGGTTCAAATCAAAAGTCTATTGACGGATAGATAGAACTTTAACGAACTATTCAGGAAGTTTCACACAGTTTCATATTTTTCGGTTTGTGGATTCCCTCTCGACGATGTCGTATTCCAGCTGGAGTATGCGGTGCACGTCGCCCTGCTCTTTAAGCTCGGACAGCAGCATTTTCGCGCCCCACATTCCTGCGGTTTTGTAGTGCAGGTGCACCGAGGAAAGCGGCGTGAGCAGCACTTTTCCCATTCGGGAATCGCCGATGCCGCCTATCATAACGTCCTCGGGAATCTTTAAGCCGTTTTCGTGGCAATAGAGGATAACGCCTGCGGCGATGTTGTCCGTTGCGCAGAAAACGCAGTCCGGCTTGGGGTTATGCGAAAAGAGCAGCTTTGCCTTTTCGTAGCCCGAATCCATATTGAATTTTGCTATCTCCACGAGGCTTTTGTCGGGGGTTATGCCGTGGTCGGACAGCGCTTTTTCAAAGCCTGAGCGTCTGTCCTGTCCAGCCGCCTTATCATCGGGGTTTGCGCCGAGGAAAGCGGGGTGCTGTGCGCCCTTTTCAAGCATAAGGCTGGTCATTGCGTAAGCCGCGCCGAAGTCGTTATGGCAGACGCAGTTGAAGCCCTTGAACTGCTGTCCCACGATGACGACGGGGATACGCATTTTTGAGAGCACGCTGCGGTGGAGGTCCGTGAACACGCTGGCGAGCAGAATCACGCCGTCGACGCGCTTTTGCCGCAGCAGCTCCAGCGAGCTTATTTCACGGTTGTAGTCGTTGGCGGTGTTGATGAGCAGCAGCTCAAAGCCCTCCTTGCCAAGCACCTCGCTGATGCCCTCGGTGACGCGGGAAATGCTTTCGCTGGACAGCTTGGGCAGGATAACGCCCACCAGCTTTGTGACTTTGGTGCGTACCGTCCTTGCGTTGTAGCTTGGCACGTATCCCGTTTTTTCGGCGGCTTGCTCTATTTTTCTGCGCTTATCCTCGCTGAGATAGCCGTTGTTGAAGTATCTGCTGACGGCGGATTTTGACACGCCTGCGACTTTTGCGAACTCGGAAATATTCATGCTGTCACCACTCCTTGTCGATATGATATCGGTTGCATATATTGTACCACAAATTTCAGCTTTTTTCAATAGTGAAACTGCATAAATACCGAGGCGGATTTTGCACGTTCCAAAAAGCTGTCGGGCTTATGCGGCGGTGATTCTATTGACTTGACGGCGGCGATGTGGTAAAATCTGAGTAGGAATAAAACTTTTTCAAGGCGGTGTTGCGCGTATGAAGGTGTTAGCAAATTCATTTCACGGTTTATGGCGGTGATAGTTCTCGCGGTGGCGGCTATCTGCATAATCGTTGCTATCGTTGTATCGAACAACTCGCAAAAGATTCTTTCGACGGGCGCGGTGATTTTCGCGGTGGTGATACTTCACAACCTGCTGGGCTACCTGTTCGGATATCTTATCGGTTTGCTTTTCAGGTTCGACGCAAAGCGAAAGAAAGCTGTTATTATAATTGCAGCTTCAATCGTTCTTGTTACATCAATTACTCTATTAACTGTTCTGTTTATCATTCCTGAATCAAAATATTCAAACGCACAGCAGAAGTTGGATAACAATGAATAT
>CAMYUO010000116.1 GCA_947302065.1 uncultured Clostridia bacterium
CGAACGCATTGCTCGCAGGGCAGCGCTTGCCGTTTTCATCGGTGCCGCTCTGTCTCGGCTCTTCTTTTGAATAGACGCACAGCAGCTTGTGAACGCCGCGCTTTTTAAGTTCCCTGCGCATTACTCTTGCCAGCGGGCAGACGCTCGTTTTGGTTATATCGGCTATCTCGAGCATCTCGGGGTGCAGCTTGTTGCCTGTGCCCATAGAGCTTATCAGCTTAACGCCGAGCTTATCACAGCGCACTGCAAGCTCTATCTTTGCGGGGACATGGTCGACCGCATCAACAACGTAATCATAGCCCGAAAGGTCAAACTCATCGGCGTTTTCGGGCGTGTAGAACACGCAGAACTCCCCCACTTCGCAGTCGGGATTGATGCTGTGGACACGCTGCGCTGCCGCTTTGACTTTATCCATGCCGATAGTCTGTCTTGTGGCGATTATCTGTCTGTTGAGATTTGACGGCGCAACGCTGTCGCTGTCAAACAGGTCAAGTCTGCCGACGCCGCTTCTTGCAAGCGCCTCGACGACATATCCGCCGACACCGCCGACACCGAAAACGGCTACCTTTGCATTTTTTATTTTATCGACTGCCTCGCTGCCGTAGAGCATGCACAGTCTTTCAAGATAGTTTTCCATACTGTTTACCGTCCTTTGCTTTTACAAGTTTAGCGCATTTTCGGCTTCAAGTCAAGCACAAAAAAAGGACAGCGCCCGGCTGTCCTTTGGTATCAGATTTTAAATTCAAAGCTAACGTTCTGCTCGTCGGTCACTTTATCCTGCTCGAGCAGCTGTATGCAGCAGTCGTACTGCTCATTGAAATGCGGCTGTGCGATGTACAGAAGCATCGCTTTTGTTACAGCCGTCGATGTGCTTGTGAACGTATGGAACTTGTAGCAGGCTGCCTGCTCGCCCGATGCTCTGTGTGTCACACGGCAGAAGATAGTCACGCTCTTTTCCTCGCTGCTGTTGTTTTCGATGCTCAGCGTTATGCCTGCTATCCACTTGCCCGAACGCTGCTCGCCCTTGGCTTCTGCGCTGCCCTGCACTATCCTGATAAGCGCAGAGTTATTGTTCTGTGTATTCATTTTTTGCCCTCCTTGCCTGCGATATTTATCTCTGTTGTAAATGCGAACATATCACGGTATTTTTTCGGGGTCACGCCCTCTGTTTCCTTGAATATCTTGGTGAAATAGCTCTGGCAGGAAAACGCCAGCGTTTCTGAGATCTGCGAGATAGAATAGCCCGAATACTTGAGCATGTTCTTCGCAGCGTTTATCTTGCGTGCGATGATGTATTCAGTGATGCTCTCGCCCGTTTCCTTGCGGAAGAGCCTTGAAAGATAGCTCTGGCTCAGACCCGTGTGCGCAGCGAGCTCTTCGACGGATATTTTTTTATGCAGATGCTCATATATATAGTTTACACACAGCACTATCTGTTTTGAATACACCTTGCCTCTGCGCAGTGCAGACATACGCTTGGTGTAATCCATAGACATATTGCGGTGCAGACCCGAAAGCTCATCGGGAGTCGTACATCGGTCACAGCTTTGTATATAAAGGTCACTGAGGCTGTATGCCGTTTCGTGCTCCATGCCTGCCTCGATGCAGTATCTTGCAAGCATAGCCGCTGTTATCGCAAAATGATATTTAAGGCTTTGCAGCTCGTCCTCACACAGCTTGCCGAAACCGCTCTTGCTTGCAAAATCGACCGAGCAAAGCGATGCGACTTTTGCAACGTCACCGTTTTTGACAGCATAGTAAAAGTCAAACTCAGGGACGTAAGGTGCGTGGAACGATGAGTTCTCTCGCAGAGCGTATTCACGGACAGATAACTCTTTGTCAATATTAATACCCATTTGTTCCACCTCCTGTGCTCATATTATAGCACGATTTTTATAAAAATGCAAGGATAATTATATAAATTTGCACCAACAAATGATATGATAATGGTGTAAAATCTGTGCAACAATTCTATACGGAGGTTGAACGATATGAAAAGCAAGAGAATTTTAGCGCTTATCGCAGCATGCACGATGCTCGCATCAATGGCAGGCTGCGGCGATTCAAGCAGCAATACCGATTCAAGCAAGGCTGATTCTTCGAGCAGTGCATCTTCAAGCACAACCGAGTCGAGCACTGCTGATTCAAGCAAATCCGATTCATCTGCCGCAGACGAGAGCACTCCCGACATTGAGGGCTACAAGCTCCTGTGGAGCGACGAGTTCAACGGCGACAAGCTGGACGACTCTATATGGAGTTACGACCCGCACGAGCCTGGCTGGACAAACAACGAGCTTCAGGAGTACACAGAGTCGACCGACAACGTATTCGTAAAGGACGGCAAGCTGACACTCAAGGCTATCAAGACCCAGAAGAACGGCTCGGATTACTACACATCCGGCAAGATAAAGACCCAGAAAGATTTCCTTTACGATAAAATAACCATCAGCGCAAAGGTCCCTCAGGGACAGGGCTTATGGCCTGCTCTGTGGATGATGCCGACAGATGAGGGCAAGTACGGTCAGTGGCCTAAGTGCGGCGAGATCGACATTATGGAAGTCCTCGGAAACGACGTTACAACTGCATACGGCACAGTTCACTACGGTGAGCCTCACGGCGAACAGCAGGGCACTGTAAAGCTTGAGAGCGGTTCATTCGCCGACAGCTTCCACGAGTATTCTGTTGAATGGGAGCCGGGTGAGATGCGCTGGTACATCGACGGCAAGGAGTACCTCAAGGTAAACGACTGGTTCACAGCTGTTAAGGGCGAGGACGACAAGCCTTATCCTGCACCGTTCGATCAGACATTCTACATTCAGATGAACCTCGCAGTCGGCGGCGACTGGCCGGGCAATCCTGATGCTTCGACGAACTTTGACAAGGCAGAGTTTGAAGTTGACTATGTCCGTGTTTATCAGAAAGAAAGCTACGATACAAACGTCAAGAAGCCTGAGGCTGTTCTCAGAGAACCAACTGCTGACGGCAACTACATCTACAACGGTGATTTCTCCGACGCTAAGGAAGACCTCACAGATGATAAGGACTGGAAGTTCCTGCTGTTCAACGACGGTCAGGGCACAGCCGAGATCAAGGACAACGAGATCATCATCAAATCGACTGCAGAGGGCACTGAGGAATACTCGGTACAGCTCGTTCAGTTCGATCAACCGATGGTAAAGGGAAAGAAATACCGTGTTACATTTGACGCATATGCTGAGCAGGAAAGAACGATGAAGGTTGCAGTTACAGCACCAAATCAGGGCTGGATCAGATACCTCAACGACACCTCGCTCGATCTTAAAACAACAAAGCAGTCCTACAAGTATGAATTTGAAATGAAAGACAGGACTGACAGGCAGACTTGAGTTCAATATGGGCAAGTGCGGCTCTACCGCTACGATCCATATCTCCAACGTTCGCCTCGAGGAGATCAAATAAGCTTGCCACTCACTATTAATAGTTAACCGGAGCGACTCTCTGTGAAGCAATTCGCAGGGAGTCGCTTTGGCTTTGCAGGCCGTGCGTATTGACAAAGGCATATAAAAAGTAGTATAATATCAGGGAGTATTGATAATGCGCAAGGAAAGGAGAACGCACCGTGTTTGGATATATAAGGGCACACAAGGCATACCTGCGAATGTATGAGTATGAGATATACCGCAGCGTTTACTGCGGCATCTGCAAGGATATGGACAGGCGCTTCGGATTTGTCACACGCTTCACACTGAGCTATGACGCTGCATTTCTTGCGCTGGTCGATCTGTCGGTGCGAAAGAAAAAGCTTGCGGTCAAGAACGAACGCTGCATCGCTCACCCGTGGAAAAAGACGATGTGTGCGACCTGCGGCAGCGATCTGTCTTACGCATCGAGCGTATCGGTGCTGCTGACATATCACAAGCTGCGTGACGACCTTGCGGACAAAGGCTTTAAGAAAAAGCTGGCGGCATATGCCCTGCTGCCGTTTTTCAAAAAGGCATACAGGAAAGCCTGCGTAAGATACAAGCCGCTGAGCGAAAAGATCAGCGAGGCTATGAAGATGCAGGTGGCTATCGAAAAAGACAAAAATGCAGGCATAGATCAGGCTTGCGAGCCTACTGCGCTGATGATGCAGGCGGTGTTCGGCGAGCTTGGCAAAAGCGCAAGGGAAAAGGCTCTGCTTGCACGGTTCGGTTACTGCTTAGGGCGGTATATCTATGTTACCGATGCGCTTGACGATCTGAAAAAGGACATTGCGCAGGGTGACTACAATCCTCTCAAAATATATATGGCAAACAACGGTATCGAATGGGACGGTCAGGGAAAATTCCCGAAGCAGATCACCGATTTCTGTGACGTGACGATCAATATGTCGCTCGGCGCACTTGCTGACTGTTACGTTGCGCTGGACATGAAAAGATTCAGGGATATACTTGACAACATAGTGTATCTTGGTTTAAAATATACTTACGATCAGGTCAAACAGGAAAAGTTCAATAAAAGAAATAAAGACAGGAAAGGAACGACAACGTTATGACAAACGGAAAAGACCCATATGTAGTGCTCGGCGTATCAAAGGGTGCAACTGAGGACGAGGTAAAGGCTGCTTACAAGGAGCTGGTCAAGAAGTACCACCCCGATCAGTATCAGAACAATCCTTTGCAGGACGTAGCAAACGAGAAGATGGCTGAGATCAACGAAGCATACGATGAGATCATCAACCGCATGCGCAACAACGAATATCAGAGCACTTACTCTTCGAGCAGCTATTTTGACAGCGCTAATGTGCGCAATCTTATCCAGACGGGCAACATCACCGAGGCTGACAACATTCTTTCGGGTGTTTCACCGACGCAGCGTGATGCAGAGTGGTATTTCCTCAAAGGCTCTGTCTGCTACAAGCGCGGCTGGTTCAACGAGGCTTACGACAATTTCAGCCGTGCGGCTTCACTCAACCCGAACAATGCCGAGTATTCCGCTGCCCTCAATCAGATGAACAATCAGCGCGGCGGTCAGATGAACGGAATGCCCAGCGGCTATTATCAGAACAGAAATCAGGACGCATGCAACTGCTGCTGCGACCTTATATGTCTCGACTCGTGCTGTGAATGCATGGGCGGCGACCTTATCCCCTGCTGCTGATACTTATTGAAAACGAAATGCCGGCGGACTGCTGGGGGAAACCCTTTTGGAGAAGGGTTCTCCCCCAGACCCCCTTCCTAAACCTTTTATAGATTTTCGGCAATCGAGAGTTTCACTCCCGACCGCCGAAAATATGTAAAGTCTAAAAAGAGAGACAGAGAAAAACACTCCCCAGAGAGTATCTCTCAACAGCACGCTGACAGTCCATATTCAACAAAACATCAAAAGCAATAATAAAACGGAGATTTATAAATAATATCCAATGAGTAAAAAAAGCAAGAAAAAGATAAGCTTCAAGGTGGCTCTGGGCGGCATCATCAGCGCTGTTTGTCTGCTGGCGATGTTCTTCTCGGGGTTCCTGCCGATGCTTGACTATGCGATACCGACATTTGCGGGCTTTTTAATGGTCGTGATGATCGTTGAGGTCGATCGCAACTGGGCGATAGCGACATACATCGCTGTGGCGCTGTTATGCCCGTTGATAACGCCGAACCTGCAAGCCTCGATGCTGTTCATCATATTTATGGGCTACTACCCTATCCTCAAATTCGGGCTTGACCAAAAAAAGAACAAAGTCATGGCGTGGATGATAAAATTTGCCGTGTTCAATGCGGCGATGTCGCTGTTTTTCGTCATTTTCACGTTCATATTCACCTCGCAGGATATGCTTGAGGGAATGGGAGCGTTCGGAAAATACGCAGTTTTAGTGCTGTGGTTGGCAGCGAACTTTTTCTTCCTGCTTTACGAATACGCCCTGACCCAGCTTATCGACCTATACGTCAAGTGGTTCAGGAAAAAGATACTGAGAAAAAAATAAGACTGCCACCCTCGGCAGTCTTTTTTTGTAAAAAAATATTAGTGTTGAGCCCGAAGGGGCTCGGGGGCGACCGGAAAGCCCCCGAAATTATTTAACGCCTGAAAAGGAACATTTATTTTGCGTCAATACAGTATTGGCTTATCATAATGAACTTTTTGTAAAGACTTGAAAAATGCAAAAAAACGCTTGACATTCTGTTGGCGTTATGCTATAATAAATATCGTCAATTGAGGCTGATGCCTTGAAATGACGGTATGCGGGTGTAGTTCAGTGGTAGAACCCCAGCCTTCCAAGCTGGTCATGTGAGTTC
>CAMYUO010000117.1 GCA_947302065.1 uncultured Clostridia bacterium
CTCAGCTCGACGGCTCTATAATGCACCCTCAGACTCCGACAAAATGGTTTTCTGACTTCCTTGCAGATAATAACCTAAAGCATAGAAAGTTTCACGCCCTGCGGCATACATCAGCGACTTTGTTATTGTATGGTGGTATCTCCATCAAGCAAGTACAAGGAAGGCTTGGACACGGCGACATCGAAACAACAAACAAATATTTGCATTACATAGCCGAAGCTGATGAAGAGAGTGCTAATGTATTGCAGGATATGCTTATTACTAAAACCGATAATAAACAAAAAAAGCAGGCATAAAAGCGCCTGCACAAATGACAAAACGACACGTTTTTTTGTCCTTTATTTGTCCTTTATTGTTTCAAAACAACTCTAAACGGATACAAATAGAAATAAATACCACATTCATAAAACTACGCATTTACAAGTGTTTCAAAATGCTTGCAAACAGCGTAAAATAGGGCTTTAGGCTTTGGGGTGGAAGAGGTCGTCGGTTCAAATCCGGTCACTCCGACCATATATCAGAATAGTCCGATTTCACGAGGTTTGTGGAGTAGGGCATTTTTGTATACAAGCGCAGTTTGTCAAAGGAGGGACTCTTTGCTGTGAAAGAATTCGACATTCACATCAGGTCGAAAAGCGATCTTATCAAGGCGATAAACAAGTTCGGCTTTGTTCCGTATTTTCGCAACTCGGTCGAAGGCTTTTCGATCGAAGAGAACATTGACCCGAAATACTGGTTTGGCGGCGTTGAGGGTGCGTGGGAATGGAAAGGTCCTGTGATACAGGAAACGGGCTGTGCATACGGAAAATTCTTTGAGCGCAAGGCGGTATACATAAGCCGTGAGCTGTTTGCTGACTTTGCGAACTACCGCCGCAACGGGTATGATTTTGATGCGCTGTATGAAGACGGATTTGCAAAGCGCAGTGACAAATTCCTGTTTGACCTTATTGATGAGAATGCACCGATAATATCAAAGCAGCTCAAAAAGCTCGGCGACTATCGCAAAGGCGGGAACAAAGGCTTTGACGCTGCGGTAACACGTTTGCAGGAACAGTGCTATGTGCTGATAAGCGATTTCGTATACATGACTGACAAGCTCGGGCAGCCTTACGGCTGGGGCGTTGCGGAATACTCCACTCCCGAAAAGTTCATAGGTGACGATTTTACGCAAAACGTTTACAAGCGTGAGCCGAAAGAGTCTTACGAGATAATATTCGAGCATCTGCAGAAGCTTTTGCCAAAGGCGACGGACGAGCAGATAAGAAAGATTTTGAAATGAACAAAGCTCAGTACCAATACGGTGCTGAGCTTTTACTGTTTGTTTGTGTTGAGATAATACTTACCGTCCTGTGTGACGAACAGCTTTTTTGAGTGCACAAAGGGTCTTAGAAAGTTCGTGCGGCATAGACCGAGCGCTTGTGCATCGGCTGCGGTCTCGGGTGAGACTGCGCCAAGGCGGTGCAGGTTCTCAATAACTGTGAGAGATTCGAGATAGTCAAAGTCGACCGAGGTGCGTTTGCAGCCAACTGCAAGCAGCAGCAAACTGCACAGAGAACCAAGGTCATGCTCGTTGCCCGACATCGCCGTGGCTTTTCCGTGCGAATCGGCAAGGCGACAGAGAGTATCTGTGGTAAAAGCGTTGTGAACGGTTATCTCGCTTTCATCGCCGCATCTGAGATACATGCACGGTTCATAGGGCTGAGAGGTGATATGATACTGTTTGTTGTCAGCGATAAGATAAAGCTCGCCGTCATCGTCTGCGAGCATCAATGTGTCATTGCGATACAGCGTTCTTATTTTGCTCACCTCGGTTCAAAGTCTGATGATGATAGTCAGTTTGTCGTTTTCATATTCAGCGGTAATGCTGCCGCCCATTCGCTGAACGAGAGTTTTTGCGATAGAAAGTCCGAGACCTGTTGAATTGCGTGCGGTCTCGACGGTATAAAAGCGGTCAAAGAGCTGTTCCACAGAAACTGCGGAAAGCCCTTTTGCCGTATTTGAAAATCTAATCTCGCCGTCTTCGCTGAGCGAAACGGACAGGTCTCCCCCGCTGTATTTGACAGCATTGGTGAGCAGGTTGGAGAATATCCTTGAAAGTGCCGACTTATTGAGCGTGCGAATGACACGCTTGTGGGTGATGTTGATATCGGGCGTGATGCCCTTTTGTGTCAGCGCAGGGAAAAAGCCTGCCAGGCTCTCTTCGAGCAGCTGATTGACATATACCTCTTCCTGCTGTTCGCCATTTTCCTGGGAAATAACCACGGAGTATTTGAAAAGCTCCTCGGTGAGCTGTTTCATCATTTCGGCACGTTCTGATATTATGCCAAGGTATTCTTCCTTTTTTGCCTCGTCGTCGGTCTTGTTGATGAGGTCAAGATAGCCGAGGATAGCGGTTAGCGGTGTGCGCAGGTCGTGCGAGATATTGGTTATCGCATTGACAAGCTCGGTGTTGCCCTGATCATAGCGCAGGTGCTCGCTGCGCAGCAGTTTGAGCTGTTTGTTCACGCTGTCTGCAAGCGCACGCATATCCTTATCATAGCTTGATATTGTTATCGTGGTGTTGGTGTCGTCGTGCAGTTTTTCGGCAAAGCCGTCCGCTATCTCTTTGGCAGACTTTTTCATTATGATAAGCTTTATCACGCAAAAGCAAAGCGCTGCTGCCAATACGCCGATAACTTCATATAACACACTATGTCACCTCACATTTATTTGAAATCCTGATTTCTGAACGAGACGATGCCTGCTATCGTTGCGACGATGCCGAGCGATGCGCCGCAAAGCGCTGTCAGTGCCGGAGAATCCGTTACCTCTGTTGCAGTATAGAATTTCATCTGCGCCTGTATAAAGAACCTCGTCAGCAGCTTATAGGCACTGCTTTTCTGGAAAGTCTCTCCGAGTATCGAGAATATCATCATTGTAACTTCGTTATAGATGAACGCCACTGCAACGCTCTTGTATCCCGTGAACAGCGTGCAGAACAGCACTATCACCGCTGTGAAGCCCAGATCGCACACGGTCATAACGAGCAGATTTATCACCACTGCCTTAACGCTGATGTCATCTATGACGATATTACCGCCGAAGATAAGTGCTGCTGCAAATGACGAGATAATAAGCACTGCCGTCATGGCAAGCGTTATCACGAAAGAGCATATCAGCCACGAACCGTAGATAGCCTGTCTTGTGTGCCCGACGGTCATTTTGTTGCGAATGCCGCCGTTAGTGAACTCGGAACCGATTATCAGGCATATGCCTATGCTTACGAACATCGGCAGCAGCATTGAACCCATTCCGAAAATGATAGCGCTGAACATATGGCTGCCGGACTGTGCATCTTCGCCCGAGGATATCCAGCCTTCAAACAGCATCAGCCCTGCGAACAGCAGCATCATCATGTGCATGGTCCTTGCTTTGAACATTCTTATCATATCTGCACGGATAAGCTTAGTCATGGCTGTCACCTCCCACAAGAGAGATAAAGAAGCCTTCGAGCGTTTCGTCGTGCTCCTGCAAAGAATTGAGGGTGCAGTTTTCCTTGTCAAGCTCGTGGACAAGCTCGGTGACGTTGGGCTTTGCGAATATGTCGGCGGTATCATCGGATATCATCTTGTATTCAAGACCGAGCCTTATCATTACTCTTGCCAGCGCCTTTGCATCGGAGACATTTACTCTTACGCACTTGCGGCAGGAGTCTTCAAGCTGCTCTGCACTCATTTCCCTGACGATAGTGCCCTTGTCGATAAAGCCGTAATGTGTTGCAAGCTTTGAAAGCTCATCGAGGATATGGCTCGAAACGATGACGGTTATACTGCGCTCTCGGTTGAGCTTTAAGATAAGCTCTCTCATTTCGACTATGCCCTGCGGGTCAAGACCGTTGATAGGCTCATCGAGGATAAGCAGGTCAGGGTCACCGCAAAGTGCTATCGCAATGCCAAGGCGCTGTCTCATTCCGAGAGAAAAGTCCTTGACTTTCTTTTTGCCCGTGTCTTCAAGGCCGACAAGTTTCAGAAGCTCATCGACATCGTCAAAGCTCGGCAGACCAAGCAGGCGGAACTGGTGTCTGAGGTTTTCCCGTGCAGTCATCTCGGGAAACAGCGAGGGCGTTTCAACGACGGCGCCCATTTTGCGCCTTGCCTTTTCGATACCACTGTCGGTGCTTTTGACACCGTTGAGCTCGAACTGACCCGAGGTCGCAAACTGCAGACCGCAGATAAGCCTGATAAGTGTGGTCTTTCCTGCGCCGTTCCTGCCAACAAAGCCATATATTGAGCCTTTGGGAACGTTCATCGTCAGACCGTTGAGCGCTTTGAAGTGTTTATACTGTTTGCAAAGCGAATGTGTTTTAAGAACATACTCCATTTGTCTTCCTCCTCTTTCTTTTCTGCTTACAGCTTAACACGAAAGAGTTAAGAAAGCGGTTAAGAGAACAGTTAAAATATAGTTAAGATATCATTTTTCCTGCGAGGTCAGCATAAAGCCGATACCCCACACAGCCGAGATATAGTCTTTTCCGCAGACGGCTTTGAGCTTTTTGCGAAGATTGAAGATGTGAATTTTCAGCGAATCCTCGGTGCAGTCGGGTGTGTCGAGACTAATTTTGTCGAGGATAGTCAGCTTTGCTACGACCTGCTCGGCGTTGAGCATCAGAAGCTTGAGTATGGCAAACTCTGTTCTTGTCAGCTTGACCTCCTCGCTGCCGACGCTGACCTTATGGGTGTCGGTATGAAGCGTGATGTTTTCAAATGTAAGGACATCAGTACGCCTGTTGCTGCGGGCATTGCGCAGCTGGACGGTTATCCTTGCGAGAAGTTCTGACGTTTCAAACGGCTTGGTTATATAATCGGCTGCGCCTGCGAGCAGCAGACCGACCTTGTTTGCCGTATCAGCCTTGGCGCTGACGACGATGACAGGGATATCCCCTATCTTTGGCAGCAACTGTTCGCCCGAAAGACCTGGCAGCATCAGATCGAGCAGGATAAGATCGGGCTTTTTATCCGAAAGCAGCATCTCAGCCTCTGTGCCCGAATAAGCCCTGAGGACATTATAGCCCTCCGTTTGCAGTGTTTCGCACAGCATATTATTGATGTTGATATCGTCGTCTATCACAAGTATCGTTTCCACGCACTCACCTCCGAAAATTGCATTTTTGTATATTATATCATCAATGGGTGATTTTTGCAAGTGCAGCAGAAACAAAGAAAAATCCTTCCGCATTTTTCACACGGAAGGATACTGAGCATTTTTATTACCATCTGTCCTCGCAGTCGGCGATCATTTTCTGGACTTCCTCGTTGTTGTAAAGCCCGAGGTCAAACAGTCTGTCCACCTGACGCTTGGTTATCTTGCCTGTGAGCGAGTAGACGAACTGTCCATGCTCACGCTGGGTGCCGTCCCACGAGTCGATTATTTTCAGCCAGCCTGCTTTGCCGAGCGTTCTTTCGGGATACTGTGCACCGGGAAAGAACTTTTCACAGAGCATAACGGCTGCTTTTGTATGATTAGTATAGTTGCACGAATAGGTGTCGCCGTCGGGCGACATCCAGCCAAGCTTGAAGGTATCCTGATTCTTGAAGAACATCTCTTCAAGCTCAAGCGGACAGCCTTCGGACTCGACTATCTTGACAAACATATAGTCCTTATCGGTAAAGTGGAAATAGCCGCCCTCACCTGTCACAACGACGGGGAGCTGTTCCTCGCAGATCATATTTTCAAACTTTGTGCCTTTGAGAGTTTCGAGTGTATCGTGATAGCTGTAATAGTAATAGCCTGTTTCTGATTTGTATATGGCGTATTTCTGCATGCTATGGACACCCTCCTCTCTGACAAAAGTAAACAATATTCCTATAATAAAATAATATAACATTTTTTAGTCTCTATTGCAAGTGTTTTTTTGCATTTTTCGGCTGATTTTTGCGAAAAATCAAATTATTTTTGTGAATATTTTGTGAATTTTAAAATACATATTGTATATTGGGAAAGAATGTGGTAAAATATACATAGGTGCCGGGTGCACAAAACTGACAGAAAGGAGTATTGATTTGAGAGTTATAGTTTTTTCGGACACTCATGGCAACATGGGTGCTGCTGACAAAATAATATCGGACAATATCTCCTGTGACCACTTCCTGTTCCTCGGCGACGGTGTTGCCGAGATAGAGATACTCAGGTCAAAATATCCCGACAAGAACATCTTCTGTGTTGCAGGAAACTGCGACAAATGCGATGCACCGACATCTATGGTCAT
>CAMYUO010000118.1 GCA_947302065.1 uncultured Clostridia bacterium
AGTGTTTTGGCAATTTCGATGTGTTCCTGCCGGGCGGCGAACACGTCCGCTTTGAGCGCAGCAGGTCAAAGGAGATATTTGCCTACCTCGTTCACCGACAGGGAAGTTCCTGCAGCACCAAGGAGATAGCCGCTGTGCTTTTTGAGGACGAGCCATACGATACCAAGCAGCAGAACTATGTTCAGCAGCTTATCCACGCAATGATAAAAAGCCTCAAAGCTGTCGGTGCAGAGGAGGCGATCGTGCGCAGCTACAATGCGCTTGCGGTCGATCCTAAGGTGCTTGACTGCGACTACTACCGTTTCAAAGAGCTTGACGCAGGCGCAGTCAACTCATTCCAGAACGAGTATATGAGCCAGTACTACTGGGCAGACTTTCTGTACGACGAAGATTTCTGATACTATAATTAAGGCACTCGTATCATTAAAGATGCGGGTGCTTTTTTGCACATTTACAAAAATAATCTATTTTTGAAACAGTATTATTATCTGTAAAGATGTTTTCAAGATGTGTATGCTATTATGTAATCACAGAAAGGGAAACACCCCAAACAACACAAGAAAGACAAACGGAAAAATCAAGAGAACCATCGCTTCGATGCTCGCAGCAGTAATGATAATGAGTACAGCTGCAACGACGACCGCTTTTGCGGCAGAAACGCAGGATTCTATTTCCACTCAGATCACCTCGACGGCAGCGATAAGATCAACAACACCACATACAAGGCGTACAAGGAGATCCTCGACAAGATCGAAAAGAGCATCGCAGAGATCGGGCGTTTTTTTGTGTGCCGAAAAAATTTTTTGTGTTTTTTGCAAAACCGTCTTTTTTGTAAACCTTTTGTCAACCTAGGTGTGTTATTATATGATCACAGAAAGGGAAATGACCCGAAAACAATAAAAATCAAAACCAAAAAAGAAAGGAAAAAAGACAATGAAAAAAATCGTATCAATCATCTCAGCAGCAGTAATCGGAGCAACAATGCTTACAGCATGTGGATCAACAGGCACAAAGGGCGGCAGCGGAGCTGCAAAGACAACCACAGAAGCAAGCGAGAACAACCTCTACTTCCAGAACCAGAAGGTCGTTGAGTCTCCCGAGTGGGTGACCAAGCTCGATGCAGCAAAGGACAGCGAACAGCTTATCGTAGTTGCAGGCGTGGGCGAGACCACAGCATATATCAGCATGCACGAAAAGGACAAGGACGGCAAGTGGCAGATGCTGCTTCAGACACCGGGATATGTCGGCAAGGAGGGCATGGGCAATGCAGACTGCGACCACGCAACAACACCGATCGGCACATTCACTATCGGCAAGGCATTCGGTATCGCTGATGACCCGGGCTGCCAGGTAGAATACACAAAGGTAACCGAGGATCATTACTGGTCGGGCGATTCCCGTGAGGGTATGCAGTTCAATAAGTTCGTTGACATCAAGGACGTTCCGGGACTTGACCCTGACGAGTGCGAGCACATCACAGATTACAAGTATCAGTACAAGTACTGCCTCGATATGGGCTACAACACTGAATGCATCCCACAGAAGGGCTCCTGCTTCTTCTTCCACTGCCACGGTCTTGTAACACCTTACACAGGCGGATGCGTATCAGTAAGCGAGTCAGTTATGAAGCTCATCATGCAGAAGGTAAAGCCGGGCTGCAAGATCACAATCGACAAGGCTGACAAGCTTGGCGTTGATTTCAGCCAGATGAGAGACTACAACACAGATATGGACGTTTGATTCCGATATCAAAAATATACAAACCACGCCCGGGGAAGTGCCTTTTACCCACTCGGTAACGGTTCTTGGGCAGGGCTTTCCCAGCAGCTGTATTTGCGCTGTTTGACGGGCTTTGAAAAGCCATCGGAGGCTGTTTTATACCCGCTTGCGGGATCGTTCGGTTCTATTCTCCCAAATATACCTCGAGTTTGTATGCAGTTTGCAAACCAAAATTGTTGTTTATAGGTGCAGGGTGGGAGCTTGTGTTGTAGGTTATCTTTATCTTTATGCCGCATATGTCCTGCTTGGATATCGCAGACGAATACTGCGAAAAATCATAGCTGCCTTTTTTCAGGCTGCTTTTTATCGCAACATCTTTTATCGGTTCGCTCTCATACTCACCTTTTTTGCAAAGGCTGATCTGTATCTCGGCGTCCTGCAGCTGCTCATTTTTTGTAAGGTCAAGCTCGGTTATGTTTACAACAGGCATGCTGCCCGAGTTATCTATGGTGTACTTAAATCCGCTGCCAAACGGGTCTTTCGTCTGATTGCCGTCCAATGCAAGAAAGTCAGCTTTATCAACGGTCTGACGACTGACGCTTTCTGACGTCTCCCAATCATTCATCAGATTCAGTGTGCCGACATCGGCCGATCTGTCATAGACGGTAAAGCTGAAATAGAGCCGCTGCATTTTGTGCGCTTCGTGGTCATTGACCACGATCCGCAGATATCCTGTGCCGTTGATGTTTGTATAATCCAGATTGCTGAAAAGCTTGGCGTTTTGCTTTGTGCAGATCATAAGATAGCTTTTCATATCATTGAAACAGCTCAGTGTTTCACTGTCAACTGTCGAGCCGGCAGGGAAAAGCTGATATTCGCTCTTGTCTTTGTCTGCCGCATCACCCTCAAACATTTCCGTGCCGTGATATCTGATTATGCTTCTGTATATCAGGCAATCGCCAAGTGCTTTTGCTGCCTCTGACGGCTTACCGCTGTTCAGGCTTTCGGTTTGCGTATGAGTCACGCAATTATTATAGTCTGTGCCGATCATCGAAAAACTCCGAGCATAGTATTTGTCAGGCTCATTGAGCATATCGGCGGCGACTTGGTTTGCAAATTCAAGCTGCTTCAGACCGATGCTGTCGGTGTCGCTGTGTGAGCTTGACTGCTGTGCGGCAACGCTCGGCTTGTGCGATGTATCTATCTGTTCTGACTTGCTCAATATCAGTATAACTGCCGCAAATGCGATGACAAGCACCGCTGCGGCTGAAACAAACGGCTGCCAGCGTGCCGAGCGCACATGGGCGGTCTTTTTTTCGTGTGCTCGTTTTGACCTGCGGCGAGTTTTCTGCTCAGCTATCAACTCGCTCATCTGCTGTTCAAACTCCGCTGAAAACTCATGCTGCTCAAGCGGCGGTATCATCTGCTCGTATTCGGGCAGAAGCACCCGTTCTATCGACATTTTCAATTGCTTGTCAGTCATTGCTTTCTCCTTTCTCCAGTGCCTGTTTCAAAAGCCGCTTTGCACGCATCGCCCTGTGCCTTACCGTGTCGATGTGGATATCCAGCAGATCGGCGACCTGCTGTGCTGAAAACCCGTAATAGTAATACAGCGTGATGACGTCTTTGTACCGCTGATCGAGCGCCGAGACCGCCTGATCCAGATCGGCAAAGTCCTGCGATTCAAACTTGCTTTCCTGCAAAAGCTCGCTGTCAAGCGGAACGGTCTGCTCTGTGCGGCGCTTGTTCTGTTTGTAAATGTTGAGTGATTTGTTCCTGCAAACTATAACAGCGTAGGCTTTCATTTCATGGCTGTCAAGATGAGATATTTTTTCAAAGCTTTTTGCAATGCTGAAAAAAGCCTGCGAAACGGCGTCCTCAGCGTCCTGCTTGTTATGCAGGATACCGAACGCAACCGCAAACATGGCTTGTCTGTATTTGCGATAGAATTGCTCAAAGCTCGCTTTTTGCTGCGGCTCATCAAGCATCTGAAGATATAGGACCAGCATCTTTCCACCCCGTAATGTTCGTTGCTTATATTATACCATAAACTCGCATTATTTCAAACTGCATCTCATCTTTGCCGCACGGAGCCGCCTGAAAAACTGCACAATTTCAAGCGCTTTTTCCTGTGCAGATATACAAATCATTTTTGCATCTGCCATATTATCAAAAGCCGAAATGTTTATTTGTCAGTTTGCGCATAGCAGAGAAAAGTTGTACAAAAGCAGTGGCAAAACTTTGTGCAAGCATACGAATCGCAGCGCATCAGCCATGTTTTTGCGCCGTGCGGCGTTATTTCTATTGAACGAGAAAAGAGGTGACCGTTTTGAGATCAAGAATTGCTATGAAAAAACTGTTAGCAATACTTATCACCGCAGTCCTGCTCACTGCCTGTCAGCAGGTTCCGCAGAACGTAAAAAACAAACAGAGTTCAAATCCCAAAGACAGTATCCAAGAAACTGACCTTGACCTGAACGCCGATAGAGTAGACATTTCACAGCTTGATGATTACAGCGAAAAGCTCGGGGAATACATAGATCAAAAAGGCTGGGATAAGAAATTCAAACTTAAAGAGGGCTTGAAAGTAAACAGCGTAGGTGAGTTGTATAATATAAAGCTCAGACAGGTCGACGGTTGCTGCGAAATATTCCCACAGATCTATAAATATTGCTTTAACAGTGATTTTGAAAAAGACAGCGGCACTAATGATGTGAATAAGCTCGCTGTTGTTGACACAGATCATCTTGTTCCCGGATTTAAAAAAGTAACTTCGGTCACAGATTATGTGATGTATGATGATCCCGAAACGTTTTCAAATGAGTTTAAGAACAGTGAGGACCATTTAACTGTCGGACCGACAGGATTTATATACTTTACCAAGGGTGGAGACTATCGCTGGAACGAGCTGACGGACATAATCAATTATGATGAAGGTCAGAGCTCGGATAAAAAGTATGATATGCACGACGGAACACAGTGTTCACCCGATGAAGCAAAGGTTTATGCCGAAAAGTATATAAACGGATTGTTTGCAATAGAAAACAACGAATTCAATTATACAGTATCGCTTATCAAGGCTGCCAGAATGCCGCAGGGCAGTTATGTGTTTGATATAGCTATGCGTAAATCATATAAGGGTGTTCCTATGACTGACTTTTACATAGGTGATTATACAGATTCAAAATACACCAAGCCAATGGCGTACTACTGTTGTGTATCTGGCAAAGAGAATGTCGTCATAGCAAGGTCACCATACGCGTTTGAAAAAGTGCAGGAGTGCAAAAGGATAACAGACAAAGTTATTCCTGTTACAGCTGCTGTAAGCTTTCTGGAAAAGAAGCTTGCGCCGAAAATAAAGCTTGAAATATCAGAGGTCAAGCTGATGTATTACAATGAATATGACGGCTCGGGCAATATCAAAGCAAACGGCAAGCTTGAAGATGGCGCAAAGCCGACAGAACTCTCTGCGGATGAACAGCTTGAATTATTGTATCCTTATTGGGTAAGCGGCAGAGAATACACTTGTTATCCCGTATGGGCGTTTTATGTGCCAAGATCCACAGCAACGCCTGAAACCAAAGATGAGCTTCAGTCCACACGCCTGTATGATTATATATTTGTAAACGCCCAGACAGGTGAGTTCGTGGATTTTATTGACCGAGGATCATCACATTAAGTAAGAGGTGAACATGAAAACTATAAAAACCCTCCGCTGTGACCTTAACAAGACGTTTGTGAACATCGGTTTTGTCGGCGCAGTCGGGCTGACGTTCCTGCTGTGCTTTACAGCGCCTGCATACACGGACAGCACCAATCAGAAGATGTACAGCATATTCGAGGCGCTGTTTTCAATGGACAGAAAGTTTGTCGAGTCGCATTCCGAATTTGCTGCAAACACCCTTGCCCGACAGGGAATGAACGGATATATAACGCTCTTTCTGCCGATAATCGTTGCCTTTCCGTTTATGGTCGCTTTCTGCACCGAGCGCAACAACGGCAATATCCGCTTTGTCATCGCACGCACAGGCAAAATGCGTTACTACTTTTCAAAGTTCGTTTCCTGCTTTCTGTGCGGCGGTTTTGCGGTGCTTATCGGCATTTCACTGTTTATGTGTGCGATGCACCTGCTGTTCCCGCCGATGTCGTCATACAATATGGACATTGAGATCTACGGCGGCATGGCGCAGCAAAGCGAGTTCGTGCTCAATTTCAGATACCTGTTCTCAAACTTTCTCAACGGCGCAATTGCCACGATGCCTGCGTTTTTCCTCAGCTCGTTCTGCAAAAATCCATACATCATTACATGCATTCCATTTATGTTCACATACGTCTGGGAAACGGTGATTTCAAAATTCACGACAAGTGCTATCGACAGAATGGATATGGACTCTATCGAACGGATAGCGCCTTTCTATCCAAGTTCAGCGCAGAATATGTTTGACGAGCGCACAAGCGTTGCGGTCACGAGCATTGTGTTCAACACTGCGTTCGTGGCGGTGTTCCTTGTCGGC
>CAMYUO010000119.1 GCA_947302065.1 uncultured Clostridia bacterium
TTTGACTATGTCAAGCTCACGAACTTTTTGTTCAAGCTCGGGTCGGTAGTTATAGCTTTTGATATAGCAAACGTCTGCAGGGTCGCCGACATCGGAAAAAGCTCTTTTCAAAGTGGTGTCCATGCTGTCGGTGAAATTGAGTATCGACAGGGTAGATGCAACGATTATGGCAGTGAGCAGCACAACTGCGATGAATGCGCCTTTGCGCCTTTTGATGTTAGCCTTTACAAGTGTGAATATCTCCATATGTGCCCACCTCACCATTCAAGTGATGTGAGCCATGCGTTTATCTGTGCCTCACGGCTCTTGATATCTTCCTCTTTGTATGGCGGCAGCGGAAGGTCGCCAAGAATCTTTCCGTCGGACAGATAAAGTATCCTGCTCGCTCTTGCAGCTGCACGGATATCGTGAGTTACCATAAGTATGCTCTGTCCCTCACGGTTGAGTTCTGTCAGCAGGTCGAGCACGTCTGCGGTGTTTTTTCTGTTGAGTGCGCCTGTCGGCTCGTCGGCAAAGATGAGCTTTGGCTTGTTGATGACAGCTCTTGCGATAGCGCATCTCTGCTGTTCACCGCCTGATACCTGTGACGGCAGGTGAGTCTTGATGTGGGAGATGCTCATTTTTTCAAGCAGCTCGTCAACTCTGCTGTTGGTTTCCTTTGCGCTTGCAGATTTGTTGAGATACCCTGTGACAGCTACGTTTTCAAAGATAGTCAGATTGCTGACAAGGTGCATCTGCTGGAACACGAAGCCGAAATCGGTATGGCGAAGCTCTGCGAGCTTTTTCTCTTTGAGCTTTGCGATGTCCTGACCGCCGTACATAACGCTGCCGCTGGTGGCTCTGTCCATTCCGCTGAGCGCATACAGCAGGGTAGACTTGCCCGAGCCGGATGCTCCCATTATTACCGTAAAGTCGCCCTCGTAGATATCGAGGTCAACATTGGAGATTATATGCAGCTGTCCGCCGTTGTGGGCAAAGCTTTTGCACAGGTCCTTTGCTGAAAGTATAGATGTTTTCATTCTGTCTCCTCCCGTGGTCTTTCCCTGTTTTCCTTTTCTGTACTTTCATATTACAGAAAAAGTTATTAAGAAATCCTTAAGGTGCCGGGGAGGTCATTTTTTCTTTGAGGGTGACGGTGACTTCGAGTCCGCTGCCTGTGTTGCGCAGCGAAAGCTCGGCGTCCATTTTGGCGCAAAGATAGTTCACTATGTAAAGACCGAGACCGCTGCCCTGCTCGCTCTCGCAGTTGTGTCCGCGGTAGAATTTCTCGGTGACGAAAGCCATATCCTCGTCGGGTATGCCTTTGCCGTGGTCGGTAAAACGGATTGCAAGGGTATCGGCTTTTCTTTCGAGCGTTACGTCAACGTCTGTCTTGGCATATTTTCTTGCATTGGTGATGATGTTTTCGACTATCTGCTTGAGCCTGTCCGGGTCGGCGGTGGTGACGAACTTGTAAGCAGGCTTTTCAAAATGAATCTCGCTGCCCTGCGGGTCAAGCTCGACGATAGCCTCTGTGAGCAGGGCGCAGACCTCGGTGTCACTGGTCTTTATCGCCAGCATATCGAGGTTTGAAAGCGAGTGTATGAACAGGTCGTTGGTGAGCTTGGAGACCTCATCGCATTTGCGCATGATGACCGACAGATAACGGCTGCGCTTTTCGGGCGATGTTTCAAGATAGGCATCAAGTCCCTCGGCGTAAGCTCTTATCGACGCAACAGGTGTTTTTATGTCGTGCGAAAGGGTAGCGATGACCGTCTTGTTGTTCTCGACAGCCTGCTTTTCGCCTGCACGGGCGGAGATTATCTCACGGCGCATGCTGTCGAACGCCCATGTGAACTTTCCGAAATAGTTTTTGCGCTCGTAGTCAAGCGGTATATCGAAGTTGCCCGAGGCGAGCTGACCTGCATATTTTTCAAGCTTTGAAAACGGGCGCAGCACGGCAAAATATGTGTATGCGGCGTTTGCGAAGATACAGCCTGCGGCGATAAGGCATATCCAGATGATGCTGTAATTTGCCTTTGTCTCGACATCGAGGGTGCGCAGCTGCCCGTCGAGGTCATCAAGCAGGCTTTCTGCCTTTTGCGTATCGCCCTGTCTGATAACGGTCTGTATCTCGTGGACAGAGACAAGCGCCTCGCTGCGTGCCTCGTCGAGATTGGTGCTCGAATTTACAGAGTAAAACAGCACTCCCGCTATCGCTATGAGTATCGTAAAAACGAGAGCCTGCGTAAACAGTTTAGCTTTCATCACTTATCCTCCAGAATATAGCCTACGCCCCAGACGGTCTTTATGTAAGCTGGCTTTGCGGGGTCAGCCTCGAGCTTTTCACGCAGCCAGCGGATATGCACCGTCAGCGTTGACGGCTCGACCATCGAAAACGCACCCCACACCTCGTTTATCAGCTTGTCCTTGGCGACTGCCTCGTTTTTGTGTTCGCAAAGATAGGCAAGCAGGTCGAACTCACGCAGCGACAGGCTGACGGGACTGCCCGAACGGGTGACCGTTCTTGCGGTGATGTTCACCGAAACGTCACCGAAGCTTACCGTTCTTTCCTTTTCGCTCGTGCCGTAGGTGCGGCGCATAAGCGCATTTATGCGGGAAAGCAGTTCTTTCATTGAATACGGCTTGGGCAGATAGTCGTCGCCGCCGATGTCAAAGCCTGTTATCCTGTCGGTCTCGCTGGTTCGTGCGCTTGCGAAGATGACAGGCACGTTTGAGACCTCACGCAGCTGCCTGCATATCTCAAATCCCGATGAGTCGGGCAGATTTATATCGAGCAGGATAAGGTCGAAGTTAGTCTGCGAGAGCATATCAAAAGCCTGTTCGCTGCTTTCGGCACAGCTTACGGCAAAGTCCTTGCTTTCGAGCATATCGCTTATTATCATCGACAGGTCTGCATCGTCGTCGATTATGAGTATCTTTCTGTTTGGCATAACGCTCACCCCATTTAAAAATAGCTAAGATAATATTACCACATCTTGCGCTCAAAATCAACAGAAAAAAGCCTGCACCGCAGTGGGTACAGGCTCAATAATGAAAGTGGAGGTAAAAATGTCGTCAGTCGTCGCATCTGTTAAGCACTCTCAAAGCCTCGTTGAAAGCCTCGGTCGCCTTTGGCACGTTGGCGTCATTGACGGTGAGGTCGTTGTCGCCCTTTGACCAGAGCATAACGAACCTGCCGTCGACTATCGCATAGGCGGTGGTCTGACCGTAGTCGAACATTTTGTTTTCCTCGGTGACCTTGGCGTTGGGGTCGATTTTGGCTGCGTATTCAAGACCCTTGTTGAGGGCTTTGACGTCAACTGTGCAGGCGGGGTCTGCGGTCTGGGAATGAATCTCTATCT
The DNA here is from genome assembly GCA_947302065.1 of uncultured Clostridia bacterium. Classification (GTDB taxonomy): domain Bacteria; phylum Bacillota; class Clostridia; order Oscillospirales; family Ruminococcaceae; genus Hominimerdicola. The sequence continues at coordinate 3,345 of CAMYUO010000119.1, forward strand.
GTTTGAGCAGCCAGTCGTTGAAATCCGTATATTTCCTTTCGAGTTCTGAAAAATCGAATCTGAACAGCTCGCCCTTTTTGCTCACATAGTATCCCGTGATATGTGTTCCCTCGGCGTAGTTGGTGCGCAGGTTTATATAGGCGAGGTCTTTTGCGGTGAGCTTTTTGGAGGCATCGGGCGTTCTTTTGCCGCAGTATTCATCTCTGATGAAATTCTTTGCGTTGCAGATTCCTGCCTGTATACTCTCGGTGAGCTGCTTCATATCCTGCTCGTATAATTTGTAATAGTGCTTTTTGCCGTCGGGCGATGTGATGACGCAGAACGGCAATGTGGAAGATTTATCGGCGTTCATATAGATAGTGCCCTTGCAAAGCGTATATTTGCCGCCTTCTGTGTTGGTGAGCGTGATGACAGGCTCGTTCCCGAGATCGCATCCGTCACCGTTGGAGAGCTTTTGCTTCACAGTCGTAGATTCGGGCTTATGCTTGGTGACGATATTGTAAATGGCGCTGTATATGTCTTTCTTGTAGGAGAAATGCTCGACGCTGCCCTCATAGTATGATATTCTTTCGTTCTTGGTGTTCTCTTTGGTGACCTTGGCAGAATACTCAAAGCTGGTTATCTTGTAGTTCACAAGGTCGTTAATGGTCGTGGGCGCAGGTGTGAGCTTTTCGCCGCCCGATTCCTCGATGATGTTTTCGGGGAACTCGACAGCCCTTTTGATGAACTGTTCAAAGTCCTGCTTGTCCTGCTCGCTCGGGTCGAGGTAGTGGGTGGAATGAGGACCGCGGAGGATATAGACGTTTTTCTCTTTCTCGTCCAGCATCACGGTGCCTTTGCAGAGCGTGTATGGCAGATAGGGCTTTATTTTTATCGGATTGAGCGTGAGCAGCTCGATGCCGTATGTCGGGTCGAGAGTATCTTTGAATGGTATCTCGCTGTTTTTGATGAAGCCGCAGAGTCTCTCGTACAGTTTCTGATTGGAGACGGGGTCATTAAGAACGCCCTCGTAGACGGTGAAGGTCTGATTTTTTTCGTCAATGACCTCCGACTTTGCAGTAAAGGTAAAATCGGTGTAGCTGAGCAGTTCGACCATTTCTTGCCCATCGGTCATTTCAAGGCTTGCAGGCTCGGTATAAGGCTCGCTGCTGTCGGGACTGATTTTTCCCGCTGTGACCTGAGGCACGGCTGAGATGTCGGTGCCCGGCTTGCTTTCGCCGCAGCCTGCCATTGATAATACAAGTGCCGCTGCAAGTATCATAGCTGCTGATCGTTTCATAAATATCTTCTCCCTGCTATATTAACTTTAAACTATTCGCACTCTTTATCTGCGGGACAGGTCGCACCCGAATAGGCTTTGTTATAGTATTTTATCGCTTCCTTAGCCTTTTCATCGAGCGGAGTTTTGTCACAATCGCCTGTTGACTGGAGCAGGAAAGCCTTGCCGTCAACGACTGCATAGAGTGAATCCTGTCCGTAGTCACACATTTTGTACTCTTCTTTGAACTTGCCGTTCGGGTCTGCCTGCTTTGCGAAGGCGATAGCCTGACGCAGCTGTGTGGTGTCATATATGATGTCTGTTGACACAACGCCGTTTTGTTTGATGAGCTGCAGCAGTCTTTCCTCGAATGTGCCGCTGTATGTGCCTTCGGATACTTTTGAATAGTCGAATGTGTACATTTTGCCTGCAGTATCAACGCAGCTGCCGTGGAACTCTCTGCCCCATGCGTAGTTTGAACGCAGGGTGATGAAAGCAATCGGGGCATCGGGCTGCACGCTCTTGCCTTTTTTTACGGGAGTTTCCTGCGGAAGAACGGTCTTGACGAGGTTTTCATCGGTAACGACACCTGCGGTCACCAGTGATTCAAGGGTCGTGCTGTTTTCATAGTCCGAGCATAAATAGTACATTGAGTGCGGAGTCTCCAGGATGTAGACCTCCGGTCCGCCCTCCTCCATAGGATGCTCGATCAGTATGCCTTTGCACAGCCTGTATTCTCCGCCGCTTTTCGTTTTCAGCGTGAGCATGACATCTGCGCCGCCTGACACGCTCTGCTGGCCTTTGAGAGTGATGACATCATTCTTGAGCATGCTCCGGAATTTTTCAAAGATGCCCTTTTTATACAGATCGTCTTTGATCTCGCCCTCGTAATACTTGCGGATCATAGTTTTGTTATCGTAGTCTTGTGCCTTGGAAAAATAGGTGAAATCATTATAATCGGACTTGATGATGTCCTCGATCTCGGTGGTCGCAGGTGTGAGCCTGTCGTCCTTGCTGCTGGGATCTGGCTTGCTGCTGTCGGGATCGGGAATGCTGCTCGGGTCTTTTATGCTGCTGTCGGGAGTTTGTGTGACAACGGGAAGATTTGCGCCTGTGCCGCCCGATTCGGAACAGCTTGCCATTGAAAATACCAGTGCCGTTGCGAGTGCCATTGCTGCTATTTTTTTCATAGTGATCTCTCCTTTTCGATGTGAGTCTGATATATATACGCAGCAGCTTAAACGTTTTTATTGGGTAAAGTTTCACAAATCTTCGATGTTGTGTTTGTGCAGGTGTGACAAAACAGCTATGCTATATTTTTGTACAAATTCAACATAATATTATGAACCAAGAAATAAAATTTATGCAAATTTTAATGTTTTTGTTGACTTTTGTAAATTTATATGGTATACTACATTTAACAATTACTAAATTGGAGCTATTTATGGATAAGAAAGATTTGAGCGGTCTGAAAAGGGAAGAGCTTGTCGATCTTGTATACGACCTGATGAACGATGAGCAGAAAGACGGCGAAAACGCTGAAGAACCGCCTGTCGAAAAGGAACAGGTCAAACAGGAAAAGGAAAAGATCGCAAAAAAGAAACGCTTCTGGCGCATGCTTCGCAATACAT
>CAMYUO010000120.1 GCA_947302065.1 uncultured Clostridia bacterium
TTTAGAACGGTCAATTAATAGTGAAAATGTGCAATAAAATGCAAATTTCAGAGGGGATAAGGCTTTGGGAGTATAAACATACCTTGAAGCCTTTACCCTTGCTATAATCAGCTTAAATCGGGGGTATATCCCCCCACGTAACGTAGGATAACCGATGAGATGCAAACTGTGGGTCGACCCTAAGTTTTGTACAGTCTCCAAAAATGAGATTTTTTGCGTTCCTCTTGTGCTATTTTGGAAATTATATGATTTTTGCAGATTGGGGGTGAGATGATGAACGATGAAAAAATCATAGCAGCGCTTTTGTCTAATCAGACTATCAGGCAGGCAGCCAAAGCTTCAGGGGTATCAGAAAGTACGATTTATAACAAAATGAAGGACAAGACTTTCAGCAGACAGTTGAGAGACCAGCGGCATATACTTCTTGTGGAAACTATGAACGCAGTTCAGCTCCGAGTGAGTGAAGCCGTTGAAGTTATTGCCGAGCTGATGCATAATACTGAAGTTTCAGCCAATGTCAGACTTTCGGCAGCAGAGAGTATTATAAAAAATGCTGAAACTATGTCTGACAGAGTTCAGAAGAACGAACATCACATCGAGTGTGATGATATTGCGGATAGCATTACAGAGTCTTTATTTCACTAAAAAACACCTGTTTTTTTGTCGATAAAGGACAAATAAAGGACAAAAACAAATATGTAAAAAACATACAAAAAGCCCGACTTTACGAAAAGACCGTAAAATCGAGCTTTTTTGTGCTGATATTAAGTCGGAGTGACCGGATTTGAACCGACGACCTCTTCCACCCCAAGGAAGCGCGCTACCAATCTGCGCCACACCCCGATCCGCAAATAATTATACCATTTTTGCAAAGCCGTGTCAAGTGTTTTTTGCACTTTTCTGCAAAGTCTTTTTCGCCGCACAGACGGCTGTGATATTTGCTCAAAATGATTGAAATATGTATCGCTTTGTGCTATAATAATTATAGTTAATTAATATCAACTGCCAGAAAGGAGATACGCTCATGTGGGGAATAATAATTGGCATGGTGTTCGCCGTGAGCATTGCCGCAGGCATATATCTCGTATTTGCAGTCGCACGTTTCGGTCTGATCAAAAAGCTCGCAGGGGATAAGAAATGGCTCAGACTGCTCATCTCCGCAGGCTGTATCGGCGCAGTTTTCGGCGTGCTCAAGATATTTTTCAGCATGATAAATGTCGTCATAATCTTTCTGCACGTCACTCTGTTCTTCCTGCTGTTCGGACTCGGCATGAAGATTTTCAAAAAGCTTTCTGGCAAAAAGCCGAAGATCTATTGGCAGGGCTGGCTTGCTGTCGTGACCTCAGCCGTCTATCTCTCGATAGGCTATTATCTCTGCGTCCACGTCTGGCAGACAGACTATACGCTTAAAACGAGCAAACCGATAGATACTTTGAAAGTCGCACTCATCGCAGATTCTCACATCGGTGCGATATTTGACGGTACCGACCGTGAAAACATGATAAAAGCCTGTGACGCCCTCGGAAAACTCGACCTCAAATACGGCGTTTGGTTTTCTTACGGAAATCACGACGAGGGCTATTACGGCTCAGAGCGCAGAGGCTTTTCGTCAAAGGATCTCGAAGCTAAACTCAAAGAAAACGGCGTGCATATCCTCAAAGACGAGTATCAGCTCATCGACAACAGGTTCTATATCGTCGGCAGAAAGGATAAAAAGGATAAAAACCGTGCCGATATCGCCGACATAATAGATAAGCTCGACAAGGATAAGTATATCATCGTTATGGATCACCAGCCGGGCGACTATGAGAACGAATCGGATACCGCCGCAGACCTCGTTGTCTCGGGTCATACCCACGGCGGACAGCTTATCCCGCTTCAGCCGGTAAGCACCCTGTTCGGATTTAACGATATGACTTACGGCTATGAAAGACGAAACGGTACCGACTTTATTGTCACATCCGGCATCGGCTGCTGGGAAATAAAATTCAAAACAGGAACAAAGTCCGAATTTGTCATCATCAATGTCGAACAGGAATAAATTTGACATAATCCTTAAAATATTAAACACCGTTATGCTGAGCAGGTGCGCCGTTTGGCGTGCCTGCTCAATTTTTGCTAAAAAAGAGTTGGATTATTTAATATTTATTGGTTAAATGGCTTGAAAATTCAAAAGCTATATGTTATAATATTATTAACATCCGGTGACAAATGTTTTGTGAATCGATATAGATATAATAGGACAGGGAGGAAAACTATGCAGTATCATATTGCAGTAACCGATGATGATGCTATAAATTGCAAAGCCGCTGAGCTGATTCTTTCTTTCAACGGATATAAGGTCAGCTGTTTCAGTTCGGGTGAGGAGCTTTTGCAGTTCCTTGTGAATGAAACGCCCGATCTTATCCTGCTCGATCTGCATATGACGGGTATCGACGGTTTTGAGACGATGAGAAGGATAAACTCAATGGAGATCGGCAGCAAAGTGCCGGTCATCTTCCTCACCGCAGATAATGATTCCGATAAAGAAACAACTGCGCTCGATCTCGGCGCAAGAGACTTTGTAAGCAAGCCGTTCGTTACGAGCGTTCTGCTGCTGAGAGTGCGCAACTCTATCGAGCTGTTCCATCTGCAGAACGACCTTAAAACAGAGGTGCAGATAAAGACCGCCGAGGTCTTCAAAGAGCATGCACGCAACGAAAGGCTCTCGATGCAGGTCGTTAAAACTCTTGCAGGAACGATAGACGCCAAGGATAAGTATACCAACGGTCACTCGTCGAGAGTTGCCGAGTATGCAAAGATGATCGCAAAGCGTGCAGGCTATAACGACCGTGCTCTTGAAGAGATCTATATGATGGGTCTACTGCACGATGTCGGCAAGATCGGCGTGCCCGATACTATCATCAATAAGCCGTCAAGACTGACCGATGATGAGTATGAAACTATCAAAACGCATTCTATCGTCGGATATGGCATTCTTAAAAATATAACCGAGATGCCAAGGCTTGCGATCGGCGCAAGGAGCCACCACGAAAGATACGACGGCAAAGGCTATCCCGACGGGCTTTCGGGAACAGATATCCCCGAGGAAGCAAGGATAATCGCAGTTGCCGATGCCTATGATGCTATGTCGTCAAGGCGAAGCTATCACAGCATCTTTGCGCAGGAGTATATCAAGTCCGAGCTTAAAAAGGGCAGAGGCACCCAGTTCGATCCCGAATTTGCAGACATAATGCTTGCAATGGTCAATGAGGATAAGGACTATCAGATGCGTGAGTTCTATGACAACACACCTGCTGATGACAGCGCCGAAGCTCAGGCAGCCGCACGTTCCGACGAAAAGGACGAGGCAATGTTCACGTTCCTGTCGATGCTCGACGCTGGCGGCATAGAAACAGCCGAGGGACTTAAATACAGCATGAACGATGTAGGTTTCTATACCGAGATGCTCAAAGAGTTCGTCTCCGGTGCAGAGGACAGAGAGACAGCTATGACCAACTGTCTTGCCGCACAGGATTATTCAAAATATACCGTATACGTCCACTCGCTCAAGAGCGCATCGAAAACTATCGGTGCGACGAGGCTTTCAGCTCTTGCCGAGAAGATGGAGACCGCCGCTAAGAATATGGATATCGTCTATATCATCGAAAACAACGATTTCCTGCTTGCCACGCTCAAGAGTACGGTCGGCGGCATAATGATGGCTACCAATCTCATAGGCGACGAACTTTAACAAGCCAAAACGCATTTGTTTGAGGGGTGAAAACAAATGAAGAAAACTATAAAACGCTCTGCACGGCTCACGCTGCTTGCACCGCTGATGCTGTTCGGCATAGGCGGCAGGAAGCCTGACACGAGCCATATGTGCGGCGGCACGACCGATAAGACCGATGACAAGGCACCCAAAGAGATAAAATCAAAAGATATCACCAAGCTGAGCGTTACCTTTTATGTAAGAGGTGAGTGGTCGAGCATAGAGCGCAAAGAACAGTATTCTTTCGGAGTCGATCCGAACGAGAACGGCGAGCTGACGCTGACCGAACGCACTCTTGGTATAAGCGTGCCTGCCGATAACGTGTTTCTCGCACAGCTGCAGCAGGTGATCGACGATACAAGGCTTGTTCTGCGCAACGGTATCTACAGAGTTACCGCAGGACTTCCGCCTCCGTATCAGCCTTGCCATGTGACAGTCGAGTATGCCTCTGGCGAAAAGCTCAGCTACACAGAGAACAATAACCCCGATGATGAATGGATCAAGCTTATGTATCCCGTGTTTGCAGCACAGTTTGCAAAGGGCGGGATAGACACCCTGCTCATTCCAAATTATAAAGGCGTTGTCGACAGCATAAATCTCGATACCTATGAAAACGGCGTCTATACCTGGTATTCACGCATAACCGTGCTTCCCGAGGATGCAATCGACGGCAGAAGGGATCTTTTCGGCAAACGCAGGTACAACGCATCTGCCAAAAAAGAGACCCTTACCGAGTATATCCTGTTGCCCGATGATTTTTATGAGACCGTCACAGAGATCATTCATAAATACGATATGCGTGAGTTTGACAGGCGCTCAGTGCTTTATATTGCACCGCCGAAGAACACGGATAATGATGAAACAAGTGACAGCAAGGATAAGATCTCACTGCATATTCACCATGAAGACGGTCATCAGCTGAATATCGAAACCAAAGACCCCGAGCGCATCGAAAAGCTCAGACCTCTTGTCAATGAACTGATAGAGTATTATGATCATATTCTTGCGATCGCAGACAAGAAAACGGGCAAACGAACCGAATAAATACCGACTAATGCACCGGCATCACAGCGATGTCGGTGTTTCTTTTTGCCAAGTCTTAAAAAAACCTTAAAAGGTTTAAAAAACACTTAAAGCTATTGTATTTGCGATATATACACGTTATAATTGCAAATGAAAAATATAGTTGGAGGCTGGAAATATGAAAAAGAAGATTCTTTCAATGGCTCTTGCTCTTTGCCTTACGTTCGGCACAGCGGCAGCTCTGCCCGAAAACATTTTCACATCAGGCACAGGCATTACCGCATCAGCGCTGCAGTACGGCGATTTCACCTATTCTTTATCGAATGGTGGGGTCACTATCGAAAAATACACCGGCAGTGAGGAAAACGTCGTTATACCGAAAACTATCGACGGTCATACTGTTACAGGTATCGGTACGGATTCATTTTATCATTGTAAGACTATCAAGACTGTTAGCATTCCCGACAGTGTTACATATATCGGTTCTGCTTTCGATAACTGCTCAAACCTTGAATCTGTTAATCTCCCGAACGGTATTAAACAGCTGCCCGGCAATCTTTTCTATGGCTGCACAGCGCTCAAGAGCATCACTATCCCTGCAAGCGTTGAGAGAATAGCGGACAATGCGTTTTCATATTGCCGCAGTCTTACCAAGCTCAATGTCGAAAGCGGCAACAAGACATACGTTTCAAAGGGTAATGTCATCTACTCAAAGGATATGAAAACTCTTATTCTGTGCGCACAGGGACTAACTAATGATTTCGTTGTCCCGAACGGTGTCAAAGCTATCGCAGACCGAGCGTTTTTCTCTTCAAACATCAAAAGCGTGACCTTCTCAAGCACTGTTGAGACCATAGGTGAAGATGCTTTCTGTAACACCGATTTAAAGAGTGTCAACATACCCGGCACCGTAAAAACTATCGGTGATTCTGCATTTTATCTTGTCCCGCTTACAAATGTTACGCTCAATGAGGGTACGCAGACAGTATGCAGATTTGCTTTTGCCTGGACATACATCTCAAGAATAAAAGTGCCAAAAAGTGTGAAGAAAATAGGCGATATGGCTTTTGGATATACGCATGATCCGAATATTGGTTCGGGTTGGAGCGTTGACCCTTTTTTTACTCTTGTCTGCTACGCAGATACTTCGGCACATCGGTATGCGATGGATAACAAGATCAGGCGTGAGGTCATATACGAAAAGCACGATGTCACACACAGCACAAAGTATCACGAGGCAAAAAAAGCTACCTGCACTGAGGATGGAAACAACGAGTACTGGAGCTGCAGTGCGTGCCATAAGTATTACAGTGACGCTCTGAACAAAAAGGAGATCAAAAACCAGAGCAGCGTTATTATCCCGAAAACAGGTCACGATTGGGGAGAATGGCAGACCACAATAGAAGCGAAAAAGA
>CAMYUO010000121.1 GCA_947302065.1 uncultured Clostridia bacterium
ATGATTCCGCCGTGAAAGGGCGGCGTCTTAACCTCTTGACCAACGGGCCGAAAAATCGCTATGGAACAAAAATGGTAGCGGCAACTGGATTTGAACCGGTGACACCCTGGGTATGAACCAAGTGCTCTAGCCAACTGAGCTATACCGCCATGTTTCCCGTAGCGACTAATTTATTATACACTAAGCAAGACCGTTTGTCAAGCGTTTTTTTCAAAAAACTCTATTTTTATATATTCGTAACAAAATGATACAGCATGCACCGCCGACAGCTATTGAAAAATCCCGAAAAATGTGGTATATTGGGCTAAGTAACTGACAAGGAGGTCACATATGGACGTTAAAACAGCGACCGTCACCACGCACGGTTTTTCAATGGACTATTTCTCTTTCGGCAGCGGCTCGGTGCCGTTCGTTATGCTGCCGGGCATCTACACCAAGCCGATAACCACCCTTTCGCTCGCCGTCGCAGCCGCTTACAAGGACTTTGCCGAGCACTTTACCGTGTATGTCTTCGACAGGCGCACGCAGCTGCCCGAGGGCTATACTATTAAAGATACCGCAGCCGACACAGCCGCCGTGCTCGACGAGCTTGGCATAAAAAGCGCCTGTGTTTTCGGCGTTTCAATGGGCGGAATGACCGCACAGGTCCTCGCCGTGAACCGTCCCGACCTCGTCGGAAAGCTCATTCTCAGCTCGACTTCAAGCCGAATCAGTCCGCAGACCGCTGAAAAGCTCTCCGAGTTCATCACACTTGCGCAGAGCGGTGACAGTGATGCAATGTCGCTCGCATTTGCAAAGGCTGTCTATACCCCGAGCTTTTTCGAGACCTACAAAGATGCGATAATCATGTCGCTCGGCGGCAGCACAAAGGCGGACATCGACCGCTTTGTCACGCTGACAAAGGCGATAAAGAACTTTGATATCTTCGATGAGCTTGACAGAATAAAATGCCCGACGCTCGTTATCGGCGCAGGCGAAGACAGGCTTCTCGGCGTGCAGGCATCAAGGGACATCGCCGAAAAAACAGGCGCAGAGCTGTTCGTCTATGAGGGCTATGGTCACGGTGCTTACGACGAAGCACCCGACTATAAGGACAGGATACTTGAGTTTTTCACAAGATAAGCAAAACATCAAGCAGTGTACACTCACACAGAAAGGGCAGTGTTCATTAATGAAAGACACAGATAAGAAAACAGCAATATCAAAAAAAGCTCTTGCTGCATCGCTTGGCGCCTGCGTAATATGTGCTGCTCTGGCAGCAGTGTTCGTGTTTGCAGCAAAGTCTGATGATGAAAGCTTGAGCAAAGCAAACAGCAGCATATCCAAATCAGACCCGAATAAACCGTTTTCCGGTATATCCGCAGACGATATAAAGACCGTCTTTGTTTATAAGAACTGGTATAAAAGCACAGCCGACGACTGCAAATATACGCTTTCAGCCGATGAGACAGATAAGATGCTGAAATTGCTCAGACCTATCGATGCAGACCCCGAAAAAAGCAAAGAAATGCAAATATACCTTGGCGGTTCGGATCTGTTCTATATCGAATTGAATGACGGAAAAGAGATCACCGTAGGTGCACATCCGGGATACAGCCTATATTTCTATAACGGAAAAGAATATCAAGGCGATCAAAGGATCTGTTCTCAGATAGAGGAGTTTTATAGAAAAATGTCAGGCTGAGTCACAAGTAACAGCGAGGAGAAACGATATGGAGATCAGAAAAGGCAGATACCGCCACTTCAAAGGCAATATGTATGAGGTCATCGGCATCGCAAAGCACTCCGAGAGCCTCGAGGAAATGGTAGTCTACCGTGCGCTCTACGGCGAGGGCGACCTCTGGGTGCGACCTGCATCAATGTGGGATGAGACCGTCGAGCGTGACGGAAAGACTTTCAAGCGCTTTGAATATATAGGCGAATAAGCAAACCGCCGCACCTGTGCAAAAAAATGTAATAATCCATAACTCACTGCATATAGTTTATTACACCAAACAAGTATTGGAGTGAGAACTATGGATAAGTCGGAAAACCGGCGGTGCGTGCTGCTTGCAGAGCATATGATAAGCACAAAAGCCACCGTCCGTTCCACCGCCGCAGCCTTCGGGATTAGCAAATCAACTGTGCACAAAGACCTTACCGAACGGCTGAAAAACACCTCGCCCGAGCTTTTCAAGCAGGTCAGGGCGATACTTGAGGAAAACAAACGTGAAAGACATATCAGAGGCGGACTTGCAACAAAGCACAAATACGAAAGCAGGCACAAGCTGCTTATGCAGCGCAGTTAGCGCCAAGGATACATCAATAACGGGGAGAGCACAATGCTCTCCCTTTTCTGCATATCAGGGCAGATTTTTTGTACAGTTTGAAAAATTTATTTCAGCCGCCTGTACGCACATATCACCGTATCTGCGGCAATTTCCGCCAATGTGCAGGCGCAGAAACCAAAGATTTTTACTATTAAAGAGAATTTTTTTGTACAAATAGCTTGCATTTTTGAAAAATGTGTGCTATAATGCTAAATGGACAGTTATGTTACTTAGTCAGAATAGGAGAAATCACTATGAAATGTCCGTTTTGCGGTTTTGAAGACACAAAAGTCATAGACTCCCGTCCGAGCGAGGGCAAAAAGCGCAGAAGACGTGAATGTACCAGCTGCGGCAAGCGCTTCACCACATATGAAGTTGTCGAAAAGCCGATGCTCATGGTCTATAAAAAAGACGGCTCGTTTGAACCGTTTGACAGAGCAAAGCTCATCAAGGGCTTGCAGACCGCTATCAAAAAGCGCCCTGTCAGCGTTGAACAGGTGACCGCACTCGTTGACGACATTGAAAATACATATGCAAATAAAATGCAGACCGAGACCACCACAAGTGAGATCGGCGATATGGTGCTGCACGGGCTGAAAAAGCTCGACCTCGTGGCTTATGTGAGATTTGCATCTGTTTATAAGGACTTCACCGACGTTGATTCCTTTATCCAGATAATCTCCGAGCTTGACAACACAAAGTGATCAAGGCTTATTGCATGCACCCCAAAAGAAGATATCTTCATTTTCATTACCATAATAGCCGAAAATACGCCGACATTGCACACGCATTGTCGGCTGTTTTCGTGGTGCACAGCGTGCACCACGCTAGTCTGTCGCAAACCACTTTGAGTGGACTGTAACCTTTGTGTCGCTCCAGGCGTTACTTTGCAATTATCAAACTTATAGATGTGCACCCGCACGGGGCAAACCGTTTGCAAGCAAACGCTCTAGGGGCGACCGGAAAGCCCCCAACCGCCGCGGCGGTACGCATCTCCGTCGCAATCAACTTTGTAATAGTACCAATCTTTGTGCCGCTCCGGGCGGTAATTTGTATCGGCGGTTATTTCAGATCCGCACTTTCTGATAAGTGATATCCGTAGCAGAGCAAACGCCCCGGCAGAATTTCACTGATCAGGCGGCGATAAATTAGTACAATTTTTAATTTTACCTCTTGATTTGATATTTTTGTTGTGCTATAATATTTAACGTTGTAATTCGTCAACTATTATAATCAAAACAGGGGGAGTTATCATGCGACAGGCTCAGACCTATAAGCCGTCCAACACATTCTCATTCGTAGGATTCATCCTGATGTTCATCTCCATGCTTGCAGCAGGTGCGCTGCTTTCGTGGCTGTATGTCATCCTTCAGGCAGCTATCCCTATCATCTATCTCTGCATACTCATCACCATCGGTTTCGGCGCAGCTATCGGCGGCATCGGCGCACTTTTTGTAAAGATCTACAAGATACGCTATCCGCTGCTTGCGATCATCGCAACGCTCATCGCAATGCTGTTCGTTTACTATTTCCATTGGTGCGTTTATGTTGCAAGAGACTATGACAAGAACTATTATGACGATATGAAAAAATACTCTGCTTCCGAGCTTTTCCTCGGTGCAAAGGATTCCGAGGTCAATGACAATCTTGCAGAGATCTTCGTACAGGTCCACAAAGCAAGACCCGATCAGTGGAAGAGCAACGATTTCAAAAAGATCGGCATCACCAACGGATATGATGATATTCTCGGAACTACCGATGATGAGATAAGAGAATCCATCAATAATATCAAGGGCAAGAACGCTTACCAGTTCATTTATGATTACAGAAAGCTCCAGAAGCACAGCGTAGGCTATCTGCTCGTTCATCCGGGTGAACTGTGGAGCGATATGACAAATATCAATGAGTACGGAAGATGGTCAATGTCATCAAGGCATTCCTATTCATCATCAAGCTCGTCCAAGGGCGAAGCCGTAAGCGGCGCAATGCTGTGGATAGTATGGTTCGGTGAGCTTCTGCTGATGTTCATTCCTGCCATTGCTATCGCTGCCGCAAGAGCAGGTTCTCCGTTCATCGAGCAGGACAACGACTGGGCTATCACCGACAAGCCTCAGCTCGCTTTCAAATTTGTTGACCCGTATCCCGGAAATCCTAATGGAGAAAAATCCTTCAAGAACACGTTCAAATCGGATATCGACAGCCTGTTCGCACTGCAGCCGCTGCTGCCGCAGATGGGCTCGCTCAACACTTTCTATACAGTTAACTACTGCCACAGCAAGTTCTACACCGAGAACTACCTCACAGTTCAGCACACAAGAGTGACCAACGCAAGAAACAATCAGCGTGCTGTCACCACGATCGCAACCAAGATACTGGTAGATGCTGACTACATCGCAACTCTGCACACAATGTTCGGCTACCCCGTTCCCGCTAACTGCCCCGGCAAGAATATGTTTGCTCAGCAGCAGACCGAACAGCAGGCTCAGCCTCAGCAGGAGCAGTACCAGCAGCCTCAGGAGCAGTACCAGCAGTCATATGAACAGCCACAGCAGCCGTCATACGACCAGCAGTCTTATCAGCAGCCGCAGGCTCAGCAGACATATGAGCAGCCGCAGCAGGCTCAGGCTCAGTACCAGCCGCAATATCAGCCGCAGTACCAGCCTCAGTATCAGCAGCCTCAGCAGCCTGCACAGCAGGATTACACTGCAGCCGAGGATTACAGCTCGGGTGATATGGACGGTCTTGACACCTCAAATCTTGACCTCAGTTCGCTCGATAATCTGAATAAGTAATTCAAAAGGAGTTGTCCTAAATGGGCAGCTCCTTTTTACAGTATTGCGAACTTGATGAGAAACGTCAGCCAGCCGAGCACCGACAGCGATGCGATAAGGCGCTCGCTTGTCGGCGCAAGCGCAAGGCAACCCTTTTTGCCCTTTGTTTCGCTGTTTGTTCTGATATTCGTGTTCTCCATTAAGAACTCCCCCTTTGTGTCGTTTTTTGCAGTATAACACAAAGCAAAATGTTTGTGGGGAGTTTTTCTGGACAGTTACCGTTTGTGGTTTGCTGTACATTATTTCGGACAGTACGCAGTAGCAGCACTTTGTAAATAATACCCTTTGATATTCAATTATTCTCTTCTCGATCAATCCCGTCCATGACATTCGTATTTAAGACGGCATCTTACCGCCGCCGGTTCTGTGGGCGGGTATCTGATTGCCAATCAGATGGCTTTCACCAAGTTTGCGAGTAAAAGTCGCCGCAGCGGCGGTACGCTTGTCCGTCGCAATTTATTGAGTGATGAATATGCTTTCGTTATGCTCCGGGCTATCACTTAATCAAGCTGAAAACTTTCATGTTGTATGTTTTTTGCCCTGCTGTTCGGAATTGGCAACAGGGCTTTTTTGGCAGCACGTTCACCACTGCCTGCCCTGCCGGCGACACCGCAAAGCGCACGGTCCGCAAGGAACGTTTGTTCTCTTATGGTTTTCTCAATGATAGCACATATGTTCGGCTTTGTCAAGGTTGTGGCGGTATAATCGGAGATTTAGACAGTTTGGATTTGGAAAACTGTGCAATTTCGCTGAACGAGACTTAGGTGCAAAGTTTGTTTATACTGATAATCTGAGTTTGTAAGTTGTTGATGAGACCTCTTGAAAGTGCCTTTCTTCAAATCTTACTCTGAGTCTTAGTCAAAAACAGGCATATGGGTCTTGTGCCCATATGCCTGTTTTTCATTAAAAGTTTTAGGGGTTGGGGGATAAGCGACCTTACGGTCGCTTGCGAGGATACTCAATGAGTATCCTCGGGGAGAGACAGAGTAACCGTTACCACGGTTACTCCCGAGAGAATGGCAACGCCATTCTC
>CAMYUO010000122.1 GCA_947302065.1 uncultured Clostridia bacterium
CTCTTTTCATTTTGGAAATAATGTGCTATAATACAGAAAACGGACAAAAACAAAGGAGGTATGCACAGTGAAAAGCAAAAACAAAAAGCGCAGACTGCTGTTTCAGATAACTGCTATTGTGCTGCCTCTGTTCCTGCTGCTTGCCGTCATCATCTGCCAGCAGGTATACAGCAACTCCGTGGACAGCTATCTTGAAGCGCAGAACTCGTTTATCGAGGAACGCATCGACCTTGCGCTCCAGAACATCTCCCTTCTTGACGATAACAAATTTGATGACAATGCGCAGGGCTGGCTGATAGATTATCTTGAAAAAGACGGTGCTATGGTCTACGAGAGCCTTTCGGAAGCCGAAGAGGACGAGCTGCGCAAATACTTTGTAGGAGAAGACGCTTTTACTAACGAATGGTTCCTTGCGCTTCCCGAAGATATCAAGCAGCTGTATACAAGACAGTTTTATCTTGTGTTCATTCGTGTGATAGAGAGCGCCGTGCTCGACAGCGACTATGAGAATCTGTTTTTTATGGATCTCACAGACGGCTATCAGGGTCTTGTCCTGCTCGATGTCAAAAAGAACGGCAAGAGCCTCAGCACCGGAGATCATTACGATATCGACATTGACAAACACCCTGCTATCAAGCAGCTGATCGAGACTAACAGCGACGAGATAGTTTTTGAAAGGAATGATAATTTCCCGTCTTCCGCCAGCAACTATATCGGCTGCAAGCCCATCGTGATAAACGGAAAAGTGAGAGCCGTCATCGGCATCACATATAACTGGGACGCTCTGCATTCGTCTCTGCACAGCACGATAATCAGAACAATGATAATCAGCGTCGGCGGTATGCTGCTGGTCATGGGCGTAATTATCCTGCTGCTTTACCGCAGGGCAGTCAAGCCTGCCGAAAAGATACAGAAAGCGCTCATCGGCTACACTGCCGATAAGGATACCGAGCAGATCGTCGAGAAGATGCAGGAGATCAAAGAGAACAACGAGCTTGGCTATCTCGCAGGTACCGTTTCGGACCTCGCCGTTGAGATCGAGACCTATACAAAGAAGGTCGCCGAAATAGCAAGCGAGCGTGAACGAGCCGAAAAGGAGCTTTACGAGGCAAAGGTCGCCGTTATGACTTCGCAGATACAGCCGCACTTTATGTACAATGCGCTGACATCTATCGCAATGATGTGCCAGATAGATCCCGAGACCGCACAGGAAGCGACAGTAACGTTCGCAAAATACCTGCGAGGAAATATGGATTCGCTCAAACAGACCAAGCCCGTGCCGTTTGAGACCGAGCTTGAACATCTCAAAAAATATCTCTACATCGAAAAGCTGCGCTTCGGCAAAAAGCTGAATGTGGAGTACGATATACAGGCGACGGACTTCAAGCTGCCGATGCTGTCGGTGCAGCCGCTTGTCGAAAATGCCGTTAAGCACGGCGTCGGCATGAAGAAAAAAGGCGGCACGGTCACCATATCGACAAGAGAGACCGACAGCGCCTTTGAGGTCATAATCTCCGATAACGGTGTCGGTTTTGACACAAGCGCACCAAAAGCCGACGACGGACGTTCGCACGTCGGAATGGAAAACACCCGCAGCCGTCTGAAACAGATGTGCGGCGGCGAGATAACCATACAAAGCACGGTCGGCGAGGGCACGACCGCAACGATAACTCTGCCAAAGGAGGAACAGCATAATGAGGATACTGTGTCTTGATGATGAAGAGCTGGCATTGCAGATGCTGGAGATGTGCGTAAAAAAAGCAAAGCCCGAGGCTGATGTCGCTGCGTTCGACGATCAGGAAGAACTTCTGGAAGATGCGCAGCAGGGCGGCTGTGACGTGGCTTTCCTCGATATCCATATGCGAGGCATGAACGGCGTCGAGCTTGCCAAAAAGCTCAAAGAGACAAACCCGAAAATGAATATAATCTTCGTTACGGGCTTTTCCGAGTATACAGGCGATGCAATGAAGCTGCACGCAAGCGGCTATATAATGAAACCCGTCACCGTCGAGGAGGTCAAAGCCGAGCTTTCCGAGCTTCGCTATCCTATGGAGCCTAAGTCCAACGCACTGCTGCGTGTGCAGTGCTTCGGCAATTTCGATGTCCTCACACCGAGCGGAGAGCATGTCCGCTTTGAGCGCAGCAAAGCCAAAGAGGTCTTTGCCTATCTTGTCCACCGCCACGGCAGCTCCTGCACCACGAGAGATATCTTTTCCGTGATTTTCGAGGACGAGCCGTATGACAGCAAGCTGCAGAATCTCTTGCAGACCTACATCTACTCGATGATAAAAAGCCTCAAAGCTGTCGGCGCAGAGGCAGCCGTCGTGCGCAGCTATAACGCTATCGCCGTCAACCCCGATGTGCTCGACTGCGATTACTACCGCTTCAAAGAGCTTGACGCAGGCGCAGTCAACTCCTATGAGTGTGAGTATATGAGCCAGTATTCGTGGGCAGACTTCCTCTATTTCGATTGGTAAAAAACTTTTGCAGCCTTGTCTGTGCTTTTCAGGTGCAGACAGGGCTGCTTTTGGCTAATCTCCGTGCAGTAAGACCTCCTCTGTTATGCAAAAGCTACAATCGGCAGATTATTATGCATCCTGCATTTGTGCAATGATACAAACCGAAAAGTTTCTTGAAAAAAACTTGGGAATTTTGCGATCTTCGTGCAACTGTTATATGCAAGGGCAAAGCGCAGGGCACAAAAAAGCCCGCCGAGCTTTGCAAAGAAAGCATGAAACATTTTCAGGAGGTAGTAAAAATGGTCGGAAGTTTTTTATCAGGAAAAGTAATCGCAGGTATCGCAGCAGGAGTTTTCGCAATTGGCGCAGCTACAACAGCGCTTGTGCTCACAAATGGCAGCTCCGCAGACAGCTCAAGCTCGCAGGTCGTTTCATCGTCAGCGGCAGACACAAGCTCAAGCTCATCGCTCGTTATCAGTGATAAGGACACATCGTCACAGGCAGTCACCACCACGACGACAACAACGAGCAGCAGCGAGGTAGCTGCAGAGGCTGAGAGCTGTGCCGTGTGGACAGCAGAGGATCTGAGCACATTTGTTGAGACCGAGATCCGTGGAAAGAAGATCGCCGAGGCAAAGGAGATCTTTAAGCAAAGATTCGGCACAGACCCTGACAAGTGGAAGGTCACAACGAGCGGTGAGTATACATCTTATGAGCAGGATCTTCCGGTCGGCATAAAGCTTTACGACACCGAGTTCACAACGATCTGGTTTGAGGAGTACCAAGCAAACGGAGTCGTTGCTCAGAAAGACAAGGCAGTTGGATTCTACAGCAATTTTGCGAACAAAGTTTGCGCTGAAGGCTCAGAGATCAGCATAACTGAGGCGCTCAAAGCAGACGGATACGAGCTCGACAGATCAACATTCATGAACAGATGGCATACAAGCAAGGGCTTGGTATCCTTCGGAGCTTTTGCTTCCAAAGACGGCAAAGGCAAACTCGGAATGGTATTCTGGTCACCTATCCAGAACGCACAGCAGTAAATTTGCATTCACAAAACAACATAAACTTATAAATGAAAGGGCACAAAAACAGCCCACTGAGCTTTGCAAAGAAAGCATGAAACATTTTCAGGAGGTAGTAAAAATGGTCGGAGGATTTATTTCAAGAAAGGCAATCGCAGCAGTAACATCAGTAATAATTGCTTGCACTATGCTGGCATCATGTGGTGACAGCAGCTCGGCAGCGGACACAAGATCAAGCTCGCAGGCAGTTTCATCATCAGCAGACACAAACTCATCTTCATCGCTCAACATCAGCGATAACAGCTCATCAGCGCCTGCGGAAGAAACCACCACAACAGCGAGCAGCAGCGAGCCCGCCGCAGAAGCATCGGCAGAAGCTGTGTGGACACCTGAGGATTTCAGCACATTTGTCGAGACCGAGCTGCGAGGAAAGCCTATCGAGGATGCAAAACAGATCTTGAAGCAAAGGATCGGCGCAGACCCTGACAAGTGGAAGGTCACAAAGGGCAAGGATTATACATTGTATCAGCAGGAACTTGATGTTGGCATAAAGGTATGTAACCACGTTTTCACAACTGTCTGGTTTGAGGATGAGCAAAACACCGGAACGATCAATCTCACAGGCAAGGCGATCGGTTTTTACAGCTATTTCAGCAGCAAAGTCGGAGCAGAGGGCGCAGAGAAATTCATTAACAAAACGCTCCAGGAAGAAGGCTATCAGCACGATAAGTCAACATTCGCAAGCAGATGGCTCACAAGCAAGGGAATGGTATCCTTCGGCGCTATCAGCATCAAAGATACTCACAAGCTTGCAATGGCATACTGGGCACCTCTGCCGAACACACAGCAGTAAAATACAACACAGTCACAAAACAACACTAATTTATAAATGAAAAGGAGTATATTATCATGAAAAAGAAGATCGCAGCAATGACACTCGCAGTTTGTATGGTATTCAGCTCGGCAGCAGCCCTGCCTTACAATGTTTTTGACAACTCATCAGGCATCACCGCAAGCGCTTATGACTATTACGAGGCAGGCGGATATAAGTACCGTATCCTCGCTGACGGCACCGTCGAGATCGCATATTTTCAGAGCGATGCCACATACAGTTCCATTACTGTTCCCGCAAAGATCGGAGGCAGAACGGTAACGGTCATCGGCGATTACGCATTTTCA
Source organism: uncultured Clostridia bacterium (assembly GCA_947302065.1). Taxonomy (GTDB): domain Bacteria; phylum Bacillota; class Clostridia; order Oscillospirales; family Ruminococcaceae; genus Hominimerdicola. The sequence continues at coordinate 4,664 of CAMYUO010000122.1, forward strand.
AAAAAGAAAATAAGCACCATAACGATCCCTGAGGGCGTTAAAAGCATCGGGACCTGTGCGTTTGAAGAGTCTGCTGTAAAGACAATAAATATCCCGAGCACAGTGACCAATATAAAAAACAATGCATTCGTCAGAAGCCATGATCTGATGAACATAAACGTAAGCTCAGCAAACAAGACATATGCAACTGTAAACGGCGCACTGCTCAACAAGGCAAAGACTGTCCTTTACAACGTTCCGAACGCGAGAGCAGTTTCAACCTATACCGTTCCGAGCGGCGTGCAGAGAATAGGCGAGTATGCTATCTGGGAGTGCCAGAAGCTCAAGACCGTTACTCTTCCCGACAGCGTAAAGACACTCGATGACTATGCTATCTACAATTGTCCCGCACTTGAAACTGTCAACTTTGGTGCAGGCTTTGAAACAGGCAGAGGCATCGGCGACAGCTACACTTATGTTGCAATAAAGGAATGTGGTAATCTCAAAGCATTCAACATTTCAAGCGCAAATAAAAAGTTCAGCTCTGTTGACGGCGTTGTCTACAACAAAAACAAGACCGAGCTGTTGAAGTTCCCTCTGAACAAGAGCACGCTGACTATCCCGTCTACCGTCACAAAGATAAAAGAGTATGCTGTCGGCTATACCAAGTCGCTCACAAGAGTCTATATCCCGAACAACGTTAAAACGATCGAAAAATATGCTTTTGCATACGGCGAGAAGCTCTCGAGCGTTATCTTCACAAACGGTCTGACCGAGCTGGGCATGGAAGCCTTCCGTGACTGCACCAGCCTTACCGGCATCAGCCTGCCAAAGGGACTGAAAACGATGTACGGCGAGCAGTTCTTCAGCTGTAATAAGCTCTCCGGCGTAAATCTTTCAAGCACGATAGATTCGCTTTACGGTCTTGATTTCAAGTACACAAGTGTTAAGGATATTTACATCCCGTCATCTGTCAAGCTCGTAAATTCAAATGATATATTCAATGGCGACTGTGTTATCTACGGTCAGAAGAACAGCCCGGCACAGGAACATGCACAGAGGTACGGATATACATTCAAGGAGATCTCGCAGCCTGTAACAAGATTTGCAGGCGCAGGCAGATATGACACCGCAAAGACTATCTCCGCAGAGGGAATCACTTCCTCGAGCAAAACTGTCGTCCTCGCATACGGTATGAATTATGCAGATGCACTTGCAGGCGTTCCGCTTGCAACAGATCTCAAAGCACCGATCCTCCTTACAAATAAGGACGCACTGCCCGAGGAGACCCTCGGCGAGATCAAGCGTCTCGGCGCAACAACGGTCATAATCCTCGGCGGTGAAGGCGCTGTCTCGGATAAGGTTGCAAACGTGCTCAGAAACAACAAGATCACCGTTGAGCGCATCGCAGGCAATTCACGTTACGGCACAGCCACAAAGATAGCAAAGAAGCTCAACATCGAGCCGACAGAGATATTCTTCGTTTACGGTCTGGGATATGCCGATGCACTTTCCGTCAGCACAGCCGCT
>CAMYUO010000123.1 GCA_947302065.1 uncultured Clostridia bacterium
AACGCTGTACGGCCTGTTCTTTACTGCGGTGTTGATAGGTCTTATCAACGATGCTATCTCGCAGAAAATGGACTCGCTCGCTCGTGGAAAAGGCAATGTCATTGCCGGGGGACATACGGTCATTCTCGGTTTTAACGAGTCAACATTCGTTATTCTTTACGAACTTATCGAAGCAAACTCAAATCAGAAAGAAAAGCAGGCTGTCGTTATTATGGACGACGTTGACCCTATCGAAATGAGAGAGCAGGTCAATGCCTTTGCCAAGCAGTATAAGCATTCACGCAACACGAGGATATTCTGCCGCAACGGAAGCATCTACGATAAGGACGACCTTGAAAAGTGCGCCCTGATTTCGAGCCGTGCAATAATCATAAACACGCAGAACGATTTTGACACAACAAAGGCAATTCTCGCCTGCACAAGCATCCTCAACGAGCACCCGGAGGAATCCGATTCGTACACAGTCGCAGTTGTGTATGATGCTAAAAATGAAGATGCAGCACAGATAGCAGGCTGCGACGGACGTGAAAATGACAGGCTCGTGATGCTGCCTTTGCAAAAGACGCTTGCACGAATAGCCGTACATACTTCACGTCAGCCGGGCATCTCAAAAGTCTTCACCGAGGTTTTCAGTTACGACGACAACGAGTTCTATATCCTCGACAACGACCCGAGCATTGACAGATTTTACGGCAAGACTGTCCAGCAGATAAATATGATGCTCAAAGCGGCGATAGCTATCGGCGTGTTCAAGTCAGACGGCGGAGTTGTCATCGAAAGTCCCGATAAAGTCGTGTTTGACAAGGGCGATAAGCTCATTCTCCTGCAGGACGATGACGATGAACTTGCCGTTGAAGAAACCGAGTTTATTCCGTCAACCTATGACGGCTTTAAGGTCAAGCCTTATGAAAAATGCACATGCCTCGTTATCGGTGCAAGAGCAATAACCAATGATGTTCTTGTTGAGCAGCCAAGCTATTTCAGCCCGGGTTCGCTCGTCGTGCTTGCAGACAGCAAGGAAAACATCGACCTGTATCTTTCAGACGATATGAAAACCGTGTTTGAACAAGCAGGCATCAGCTTTGTTATCGAGCAGGTCGAGAATATCCACACCAAGAAAAACATCGATATGATAATGAGCAAGTATATGCCCGAATATGTGCTGCTGCTTTCAAGCTCGGAAGATTCGGAAAAGATAGAAGACGAGGACGAGAACATCATCAAGGTGCTTTTGTACCTGCGTGAATTCCAGAGGGTGACAGGTCACAAGACCTATGTCACCAGCCAGCTCAACAGCGTGAAAAATCAAAAGCTCGCCAACGTTACAGGCACGGACGATTTCATAATCAGCAGACATATCGCTGCGCTGCTTATGACCCAGATAGCACAGACAAGAGAGCTGCGCCAGCTGTTTGACGAGCTGCTGCAAAGCGACGGTTTTGAGTTCTATATCGAAAAGGCATCGGGCTATGTCCCGACAGGCGTTGAGATAGACATTTATTCAGCGATAACGGCAGCATGCAGGCAGCAGAGGATACTTGTCGGTATCAGACAGATGAAGGACGGAGTGTTTGAAGAACCAGACCTCAATCCGCTGAAATATGACTCTGACGGAAAGCTCAGAAAGTATGTTTTCAGCGAGGACGATTACTTTATCGTGCTGGCAGAGGAAATGCCGACATAAACAGAATATGCAAAAAACGATCCCGCAGGCATCACGCTTGCGGGATCGTTTGGTTAGAATTTGAAAATATTTCTCAGTACACCGAAAGCGAGCAGCACTATGATAGCGCAAACCGTTGAATAACGGTAAAACTTGCTTTTCGGAGAAAGAAACTCGGGGACGAACACAACTCTGACCACGGCGCAGATGACAAACAGCGGTATCATAAAGAACAGCACCTGATTGCAGTCAAACGCTGTGCGAAAGTCACACTTTGACATAGCGATAAGCATTCTGCTTACGCCGCAGCCGGGACATCTGAACCCCGTGAGCGCTTTAAAAGGGCACCCGATGCCAAGGTCTGTAAATCTTACGATGCAGTAATACGCCGCAAGCAGTACCAAAGCTATGCCGTACCGCTTCAGCAGCGCACGTCTTTGAGTCATTACTGAGCGCTTCCGCCGGTTGCAGCCTTGTTAAGCTCTATCTGCATAAGTGCAAAAGCAACTATGCTAAGACCGACTACTGAAAGAACGATGTAAATGACAGCGTTGTTCGGTTTTGCAGCTCCTGTGGAAGCAATATAGTCGTCCATGATAACACCGCGGCAGTAGATCCAGTAGATACCGTAGATTCCGCAGGTAACAATTGTCAGCAGAACTACCATACCGCCCGAAGGACCATCTGTAACGTTCTTGAGCTTGTTTGTGTCTTCGTGCAGGCTTATCATCCAGATAAGAGCATAAATGCCGAGTGTAACGATAGACAGAATGACGCAGGTTGAAACTTTCTTTTCTTGGATACCCATGTTTTATACACCTCATTTAAAAATTTGCCGAGAGCAACTACAGACAGTTTGCATATCTCAGCTTGTAGTTTATTATATAACATTTCATCTCATTTGTCAACAATTATTATGATTTTTATTCATTTTTTATACATTAAAAAAATGAGAGCGCAGCGCAAAAAAAAGACCTCTCCTGTGATAGAGAGGTCGGATAGGATTTTCAACGGAATTCGAGGATATCCTCAAGCGGCTTGCGTGGGCGTGGGTTCGGGTCTTCATCGGGATAGCCGAGCGATATCGCACAGGCAAGCTGTCCCTTTTCGCCGATAAACTCGCAAAGCTCGTCATAGGCGTAAAGCGTGTTCGCTATCCAGAGAGTGCCGAGACCTTTTTCCTGCGCCGCAAGCAGCAGGTTCTGCACCGCCGCACCGATAGACAGCGTGTCGCATATCTCGGTCGTGCGTGTGTCCGTGTCTGCAGGCACATACGGCGAACTGCCGCCTGGGTTCATCACGATGATGGTGACGGGCGCCTGCCGCATTATACGCAGCGTGTTCTTTGCGTCGGGTAGTCCGCTTGCATCTCCGCCTGTCTGCGCAAGCGCCTTTTCTGTGTTTTCGATGCCCGTGTTCATCGTGTCGAGCAGTCTGTCTTTCTGCTCACCTGTGAAAACAATGAATTTCCACGGCTGTCTGTTCTTTGCCGAGGGCGCAAGCCTTGCTGCCCAGACAAGCTCGCTTATCAGCTGCTGAGAAACAGGATCGTCCTTATATTTTCGTATGCTTCGTCTTTTTTCTATCGTATTCATACAGCAGTCTCCTTGTCCTCGCTGCCTTCCTTGCCGGTGCTTATCTTATGAGTAAGCCGTTCAGCTCCTCTGATGAGGAAACCGAAGAATCTGAGGAACGTGTCAGCCATGATACCGAAGTTGATGCACAGCAGTATGCTCTTTGTCGACAGCGATGTCGTTCCGAAGAACCAGCCGAACAGCGTAAATGCGAGGATAATGCCGACAGTGCTCAGCGCAAGGATACCCCATTTGTAAATGGACATCGGCTTGCTTATCATTCTCAGCACCATGATGCCGACGATGGAAAGCAGTATCGTCGATGCGGTGGCTATCTCGCCCTGTGATACTTCAAATATCCGTCCGAAGATAACGGCTATGACGACGACGAGCACGTCGGTTATGCCGCCGGGGAGTGCCTTGACGAGCACGTTTCGCATAAAGTGACCTTTGATAAGGAAATGGTCGGGCACCTGTGAGAGCAGGAACGCCGGCATACCTATCGTGAATGCGCCGATGAGCGTGATCTGCGGGGGAGTGAGCGGGTAAACGAAACCGAAAAGTATCGTTACTACCGAAAGCAGTATCGAGAAGATGTTCTTTACAAGGAACAGACTGCCCGAACGTTCAAGGTTGTTTACGACCTGTCTGCCTTCCATAACGACGTCGGTCATATGTGCAAAGTCAGAGTCGAGCAGAACGAGCTGTGCAGCCTGAACTGCGGCGTCGCTGCCCGATGCCATTGCGATAGAGCAGTCTGCATCTTTGAGTGCGAGGATATCGTTTACGCCGTCGCCAGTCATTGCAACGACCTTATCCTGCGACTGAAGCGCCCTGACAAACTTTCTTTTCTGGTCTGGCGTTACACGGCCAAACACCGTGTAGTGCTTCATAGCATCGCTGATAGCCTCGTCTGTCGTGAGTGTCGATGCGTCAACGTAGTGCTCTGCGTTTGCGATGCCTGCCTGCTTTGCGACCTCGGAAACGGTTATCGGGTTGTCGCCCGAGATGACCTTGACCTCAACGCCTTCGTCTGCAAAGAACTTGAATGTTTCGGGAGCGGTCTCACGCACAGGGTTGGTTATAAGCACCAGCGCAACAGGTTCACATTCGCCCGTGAGCGCCTTTCCGTCAGGCTTGCCGTGATATTTTGCAAAGGCGAGCACACGATAGCCTTTTCGGCTGTCAAGCTCGATCTGTTCACGGTACTGCTCATACTTGTCACGCATCACCCATTCGGGTGCGCCGAGCACATAAGCAGCCTTTTCAAATGTAACGCTCGAATATTTGAACTCGGAAGAAAAATCGGTGTGTGAAACTATCTTTGCGGCGGTCGGCTTTGTGAAATACTTTTTGAGCGCAGCCATCGTGATGTTGTCGGCTGACTGCTCTGCGGCAAAGTCGCTGAGCAGCTCGAACAGCTCGTTCTCGCCGGCTTCGCCGATCGCACGCAAGCCTGTGACCTGCATCGTGTTCTCGGTGATAGTTCCCGTCTTGTCAACGCAAAGCACATCTGTGCGTGCAAGCGTTTCGATACATTTCATGTTGTGAACGAGGACTTTCTGCCGTGCAAGTCTCATTGCGCTTATCGCAAGCGTTACGCTCGCCAGCAGGAACAGACCCTCGGGGATCATTCCGATGACAGAAGCAACAGATGTCCTTATGCTCTGTGTGTAGTCGATCTCCTTGATGACATATGAGTTGTAAAACAGCGCCGCACCGATAGGGATGATTATGATGCCTGCGAATTTTACTATCCTGTTGAGCGAACGGATCATTTCAGACTGCTCGCCCTTCTTTACTTTCTTAGCCTGTATCGTCAGCTGTGAGATGTAAGACTCAGCGCCGACCTTTGTCAGCCTTGCCTTGCAAGAGCCCGATACGATGTAGCTTCCGCTCATCAGCTCAGAGCCGCTTCCTTTGACGATCTCGTCAGCCTCACCCGTCAGCAGCGCCTCGTTGACAGATGCCTTGCCCTCAACGACTACCGCATCTGCGGGTATCTGGTCGCCCGCCTTGAAAATCACGATGTCGTCAGCAACGAGCAGGTCTGATTTTATCTTTTCCTCCTTGCCGTCACGCACGACCCTGGTCGTCGGCGAGTTGAGCATCGACATTTTGTCCAGCAGCTTTTTGGAACGAGTCTCCTGAACGATACCGATGAGCGTGTTGATGATGATGACCGGCATAAAGGTCAGATCCTTGTAGCAGCCGTTGACAAGCAAAAGCACTGCGATCGCAACGAAGATAAAGTTGAAGTAGGTGAAAACGTTGCTTGCGATTATCGCACCTATTGATTTTGACGGCGGCTTGACAGGCGTGTTCGCCATGCCTGCGGCAATGCGCTGCTGCACCTGCTCACTCGTCAGTCCGATATCGGCAGACGGCTCGATCCTTTGTATGTCAGCAGCGGCAGTCGGTTGTTTTTTCAAATCCCAATTCCTCCCCATTATTATTTTATTATATGATACATTATTATAACATTATTGAAAGCGAAAATCAACCATTATCGGAAAATCGGCTTTTGTGTCGCAAAATGCGCTCGGACAACGCTTGATTTTTCGCCTCGGTTGTGATATAATCTGTTTTGAACTATTTTTATGAAGAGGTGTTTTATTATGACAGAGATAATCGAGTATATCGGACATATCCGCAACCATGAGGCGCTTTGTGCAGAGCTTGGTCTGCCCGCAGGCATGCCCCGTGACGAGCGTGAAAGAGCTATCATCGCAAAGGGCTACGAAAAGTGGGGCAAGCAGCTGCCCGACCACCTTTACGGTATGTTTGCTTTCTGCATCAAGGACGGCAATAAGCTGTTCTGCGTGCGTGACCATTTCGGCACAAAGCCGTATTATTACTACCTGACCGATGACGGAAAGCTGCTTTGCGGCGCAAATATCCG
>CAMYUO010000124.1 GCA_947302065.1 uncultured Clostridia bacterium
GTCTCCCCAAATGGTTTCTCCCCCTTAGCGAAAACCTATGCGGAGCAAAGCTCCGCCAAATTCTGATTTATCTTTCCATTAAAAATCTGGCAAGTTCGACATCGCCGTCTTTTTCGGTCGATACGATGCGAAATCCGCATTTTTCGGTGTAGAACTTAACATTTTCCGTCTTGGACAACGGCGTTACCAGCGTCAGCTTTTTCCAGTCCTCATACGCAGTCTTGATAAACTCAACTGCCTGTGTCCCGAGCCCTTTGCCCTGATATTCAGGAGCGATGCACAGGTTAGCGATCTCGTAAAAACCTTTTTCTATCTGTTTGCAGGAAATGCAGCCGACAGGCTTGCTGTCACACAGTATGACGTATTTCGGTGTCTCTCTTATCGACCTTTCCATCGTCTCTTTTGTATGTCCGTATCCCGGGCAGGCTCCATATCTCACATAGTCGCTGTAATATGCCGCATTGTAGATATCCGCCAGCACCTGCGCATCTTCGGTTACCGCTTTTCTGTATTCTATCGTCATAGTTTTACCTCGCACGATCTTATCTTAAATATATTTCTCTATCATCGTCTGCTGCTCGACCTTGTCGCCGAGCAGTGTTATCGCTTTCATCGGGCAGCTGTTGACGCACCTGTAGCATACCGTGCATTTTTTGCCGCTGCTGACCGTATCGCCCTGCACCGAGATGTTCCCCGTCGGGCAGACCGCTGCGCATTTTCCGCAGCCGACGCACTTAGCGCTGTCTATCTTCAAGCCCTTTGAATAGTATTTCATCGTCCTGTGCCCGAACCACAGCCTCTGCGAGATGAATCCCACAAACCGAGGCATGACACCAAGACCCTGCTTTTTATAGCGACCGCCCTTGATGTCACGAGCCGCCTGCTGTGCCTTGCGCACCGAGTTTTCAACATTCGCCTTGTTCTTTTCAAACGGGCGCTTGAACACCTTTTCGTCTGCGATGCTGTCAGGCATCGCCAGATGCAGACCGCCTGTGATGACTGCACCGTGTTTTTTCAAAAGCCTTGCAAGCACGCCCGAGCCGTCTCCGCTGAATGCCGCCATCGTTGCGATGACAAACACCCTCTTGCCTTTCCAAAGCTCAGCCGTCTTTTCGATGAAATCTCTCACTATCTTCGGCACAGCGCTGTACTGCACAGGGTATGCAAAAACTATCTCGTCGTGCAGCTTTATCTGCTCATCCGCATTTATATCCTCTATCGCAAAGCTTTTGGCTTCGCTGTCAAGCTCTTTCAGGAACACCTCAAGTGCATATCTTGAATTACCCGTTCCGCTGAAATATATACCAAGCAAAAGAAGCTCCTTTCTGTCTCATTCCCATTCCCATTTATCGTCTTCATCACGTCTGCCGATAAAGTCACCGCCCAGACCGTTGTATTTCTGCGTCGGCAGCTCTTCTCCATCAACAGTTATCTTCATATCTTCGCAGTCGATATACCATTCAAGGTGTGCAAGCGTATCGAACATACCGCTCATATATTCATTCAGCGCAAATTCCGCAAGCGTTTTTCTCTCATCATCTGTCAGCTTCGGAAACAGCTCATTGAGCCTGAGAACATACTCGTCCGTTCCGACAGCCCTGCCCTTGAGCGCCCACTGCTGACCTGCGCATTCCTGCGACATCTCTGCCAGCTCGTCAATAAGCTTCTGATATATCTGTGTTCCCTTATCCATCAGCTCAGACCTCCCGTGTCTGTTATCTCTAAACCATGCTCAGCATCTTGTCATAAAGCTCACCGCTGGACGAAGTGATAAGTATAGTCATTGCCGTTGCGTAATCGAGCACAGCGTGTGCTATCATCATCGGCAGCGGGTTCTTTTTCTTGTGATAATACCAGCAGAATATCACCGTCAGCGGCAAAAACGATATAAACCTGTAAAGCATATACTTTGCATCGAACATCGTCGGGATAAAACAGTGCTGCAGCGCATAGAAAAACGCCGGAACTATTATTGCCGCATACTTGTTTTTGAAGCTGTTCACACCGCAGCCGAGATAAAGTCCGTCTTCTGCGAACGATATCGTCGCAGGCAGAAGCACAAGGTTCACAAGCGCAAGCACAAACGGCATCGGCGCAACAACGTGCTCCACCGTCACCTTCGGCATTATCGAGCCGTAGCATACAAGCCCCGCAAGGTTGAGTCCGCCGTATCCCACAGCCGTAAACCCGAGCACCAGCAGTATCAGCTTTTTCGGGGTGTTCTTGCCCTTTGTCAGACCCATGAACTGCTTGAATCCCTTGCCCGAGCGCTTTGCCGCAAGCAATACTATCAGTATCGTCACAATGTTCACCGCCGTTGCGGCTATTGACCACCAGTTGCTTATATCTCCTACTTTTTTATCAACTATGAGTGCGCCTATCACAAACACCGCAATGAACACTATACACCTAAAAGGCAGCAAAAGCGCAAGCCTGCTGCCCTTTGTCGTTCCATTTGTCATTATGATATCTCCTTTTATTGCTGTATCTCAAACGAGAACTCGCCGTTTTCGCACTTTTTATTTGTCTCGACGATAACATACACAGTCTCGTTTTTCAGCCCTTTTGCAGAGCCTTTGTTCTGCTCTCCCTCAACGGCAGATGTCAGCTTCTGCTTTGTGCCGTCGTGGTCATAATAGATAGTTGCACTGCCGCCTTTGAGCTTTGTGCTGTAACATATCTTGGCGTCTGCACCGCCTTTGCATTCGAGCTTGAACACCATTGTCCCTTCAAACTAGGAAAAGCTCATCGAGGCAGAATCGGAAGTGTTGGAGTGAACGAAAGCAAAAGCATTATACTTTGAGGTGTACGGACTGCACCCTGCAAGGCACAGCGCATAGATAACGACCGCAAGCATTATCAGCATGACTTTCTTCATCTTTCTCTCCCCTTTAAAAACCTCATATCCGCATAAGACCCACAGCACGTTCGCATCTTTATCGAAGTGTCATGGGTCTTTTTCTCGGAAATGAGCAGTATCTGAATACTTTTCTTACTCTTATTTTGTTACCTGTCCCTTGCGGTATCTGCCGAACAGTATGCCGTCATCAACATACTTATCAGCCTGCGATACCCACATCGGGAACTTGCCTGTTGCAAGCGCTGTCTGTCCGTTGAGCATTCCCGTATGGAACGAGATGTGCCTGAACTGCCGCAGCACAAGCTCAAGTCTTGTATGCTCGCAGTTTTCCGGGCATTCATACAGCATCTCGTCTGTCAGCGAATCGATGTAGTCATATGTCTTTTTCTCGACCGCATCAAGATACTCAAGCAGCTGTTCGTCGGAAAGCACGACATCTGTCGGTTTATCGGGATTGTCCATACCTTCCTGATGAAAGCTCGGTTCTTCATAGACGCACGGGTTAATGAACCACTTGTCTGCCGAATGCAGTGCGTGATATACCCAGCGCCAGCACGGAGCGCCGCAGCACAGCGCATCTCTGTCATAGGTCTGTATAGATGTTCTGATATTCAGAAAATTAGGTATCACCATTTCTCTGATGACCTTACAAAGTGCATCCATTGTTTTTCTCTCTTTTCTTTTTTGTATTTCCCCTATATATTTATCTTTCTTTTATTCTTTGGCTCCTTATGATGCAACGTGCTCGGAAACTACGGTGGTCTTTACTATCTGACCCGAAACGATGCTGTCGATAGATGTTATCTCACCGTCAACAAGTCTTACCAGCTTTGTGCCGTAAAGTGCAGCCGACTCAGAGTGTGTTACCTGAACGATAGTCTTGTTGTATTTCTGATTGATGTCTCTGAACAGCTCCATAAGGCTCGTGCCTGTCTTTGAGTCGAGGTTTCCGATAGGCTCATCAAGGAAGATGATGTCCGGATCGAACACGAGGGATCTTGCGATAGCAACTCTCTGCTGCTGACCGCCCGAAAGCTCTCTCGGGGTGAGCTTTCTCTTGTTCTCCATGCCGATGATCTTCAGGCACTCGTCAAGTCTGTCCTTGTAAGCGCTTCTCTTCTTGCCTGCGATCATAAGCGGCAGAGCGATGTTGTCCTCAACAGTGAGGTTCGGAACGAGGTTGTAGAACTGGAACACGAAACCTACGTCCTCGTTTCTCATTGCACAAAGCTCCTTGTCCTTGAGGGTGCTCAGGTCAACGCCGTTGAGCTTTACCTCGCCTGTCGACGGCATATCAAGTCCGCCGAGCAGGTAAAGCAGTGTGGACTTACCGCTTCCCGATGGTCCCATGATAGATACGAATTCGCCCTTTTCTACTTTAAGGTCTATATCTTTAAGAACGTGTGTTGTTTCCTTGCCGTTTACAAATGATCTGTTTACCTTTGTTGCTTCTATTACATTCATGATGTCTGTACCTCTCTTTTATTCATACTTAAGTTCTGCTACTACGTTGAGCTTTCTGCTCTTTTTCATTGTTGAAAGTGTTGCCACGAGCACTACGACTACTGCAACAGCTGCGTATACCGGAAGCGACTTCCAGTCAAACGCTACGCTCATCGGCAGGTCTACTGATTTGAGCAGCTTCTCCATGATGCCGTTTACCATAAGTGAGAATGGAACAGCTATCACGAGGCTCCAGAATACGCTTGTCATGCTCTCTGTGAGAACGAGTCTCTTGCGCTTTGATTTGTTCATGCCGACAGATGTCATAACTGCGAACTCTTTTCTTCTCTGCTGGAAGGATATCGAGATGTTGTTGAGTATGCCGATAGATGTGATAACGAGTGCAAGGTAAGAGAATACCGAGAGAATGTTGATTATCATCTGGTTGCTCTGGACATTCTGCTCCATCATATCGTCTCTGGAGATGTAGGTTGCACCCACGCTGCTTACGATAGACTTGAACTGCTTTTCGACCTTTTCTGCATCTGCGCCCTTGGTAAGTCTGAAATCTATCTCGTCTGCTTCCTTGATGCTGAATGCCTTCTGCATATCCTCAGGCTTCATTATGCAGACTCTTCCGTTGTTGTAAAGCTTGCTGTCGAATGTTCCGATGATGTTGAATGTTTCTTTCTTGCCGCCGACTTCAAATTCTACCGTGTCGCCGACTTTCTTGTTTGTCTTTTTAGCTACGACATCACCCATGAGGATGCCCTTGTTGTTGTCTTGCTTGAACTTAGTATAGACTTGCTTGTTCTCGCCCTCATCAAAGTGGAAATACTCCATGTACTGCGCATACTTCTCAGGGTCTGCTGCAACTGCATAGTAGATATAGTCATTTGTCTTGTTGCTTACCCAGTACTGCGGTGTGATCGAATCCTTGTCGATGCCGTCGACCTTTGAAAGCTCATTGATGAGAATTTCTGTTGTCGGTGTATCGGTGTTGCTCTTAAGGATATTTGATACCGTGAAATCTGAATTGAGCTCTTCGTAAGCGGAAACTACGAGGTCTTTCATCGAGTCGCCTACGGAAACTATTGCGAATACTGCTGAGAGAGAAACGATAAGCAGTGTGATGTTTCCTCTCAGGAGCTTTGAAGACTTGATGTTGTTCATTGCCAGGAATATTGTGGTGTTTCCTCTGAACAGCTTTGAAAGCAGTCCCGAAAGCACCTTGAGCAGCTTTCTTGACATCATTACGATACCGAGGAATGCTGCGAAGAAGAGCAGTCCGCTCAGATCTGTTGCCCACTGGCCGTTTGAAACAAAGCCTGCTATCGCCAAGCCGAGGAGTGCGCAGCCTGCGATAAATCTTACCGCACCCTTCTTGTGCTTTGTCTCGACTCTGTTAAGGATAACATCCTTGACCTGGAGCTTCTTGATGCTTCTTGCAGGCAGCCATGCAGAACCTACGGAAAGGATGATCGCAAATGCAACTGCCACTGCAATGTGAACTACATTGATCTTGAGCGGCGGATAGATGCCGTAATCCTTGAGCGGTGCAAAGCTCCTTGTGAACATTGCAAGTCCGAACTCTCCGAGCACTACGCCGAATATCGAGCCGAGCACGCCGTAAAGACCTGCTTCCATAAGGATTATGCGCTGGAGCTTCTTTCTTGTTGCACCCTGGCTCATGAATGTTCCCATAATGGGAAGTCTTTCTGTAATTATCAGCTTGAATGCGCCGCAGATAATGATAACGCATACGATACATACAAGTGCGAGCATTCCGTAAAGTCCTACTGTCAGCGACTCTGTGCCGACCATTTCA
>CAMYUO010000125.1 GCA_947302065.1 uncultured Clostridia bacterium
AACTATAGTTATCAGGACACGGTAGTTGAAGCACTGGGTCACGATTTCGGCAATTGGGAGACTGTAAAGCCTGCGACCTGCCTTGAAAACGGAACAAAGCGGCAGACCTGCAAACGCAAGAATTGTGGCTGCGTTCAGACAGAAACTATCAAGATGCTCGGTCATGATTATAAGACGACCGTTGTTGCGCCGACCTGCACAGAGGAAGGATATACACTTAAATCCTGCTCAAGATGCACGGATTTCTACAGGAGCAATATCACAAAGGCAAAAGGTCATTCTTTCGGCAGCTGGAGCACCAAGGTCGCTGCGACCTGTGAAAGCGACGGAACGGAAACGAGGACCTGCTCGGTCTGCAAGGCAACAGATACAAGAACAACAGACAAGCTCGGACACGATTACGCATCTTCCGTAAAGGCACCGACCTGCACGGAAAAGGGTTACACAACATACACCTGCAAGCGCTGCAAGGCAAGCTACGATGACAATTACACGGATGCGCTCGGTCACAATTTCGGCGCCTGGAAAACATCTGTCGCACCGACCTGTGAAAAGAACGGAACGCAGACCAGAAAGTGCAGCAGATGTACCGAAACTCAGTCATCGACGCTGAGCGCACTCGGTCATGATTTCCAAAAGACAAAGACCGTGAATCCGACCTGCACGGAGAAGGGTTACAGCGTTTATACCTGTTCAAGATGTCCAAACAGTTACAACGACGATTATGTAGACTCGCCGGGACACAAGTTCGGCAAATGGACAACCGTTGAGGCGACAGTCACAAAGGAAGGCTCGAACACCAGATCGTGCAGCGCTTGCGGCAAGAAAGAGACCACGGTTCTGCCAAAGCCAAGCATTCGTGTTTATGGCAAAAGCAGATACGAAACGGCTTTCCAGATCGCTGACAGGATCAAGAAAGAAAACGGCGGACAGGCTTTCAAATGCGTGATAATCGCATCCGGCACGGACTTCGCCGATGCACTGTCTGCATCCTATCTTGCAAAGGTCAAGGGAAATGCGCCTATACTTATCACCAGCAAGGCTATAAATCAGCAGATAGCTGATTACATCAGAAAGAACGCTGCATCAAATGCGACGGTATACATCGTCGGCGGAACGGGTGCTGTTACTGCTGATATGGAAAAGAAGCTCATCGGCTTCAACGTTAAGCGCCTGGCGGGCAGCAACAGATATGACACTAACATCGCTGTTCTCAAAGAAGCGGGCGTTACAAAAGAACAGATACTCATCGCATCAGGCTCTGATTACGCTGATGCACTTTCCGCTTCAGCTGTCGGCAAGCCTATCCTGCTCGTTGCAGGCAAGACAAGCGGTCTTACACCAAACCAGAAAACATATCTTAACAGCCTGGGATCCAAAGATGCTTCTGCACTTTCACAGGCGTATATCATCGGCGGCACTGGCGCTGTCAGTGCAGGCATCGAGAAACAGGTCAACAGCCTGTTCAAGAACAAGGCTGTTCGTGTAAGCGGCAAGAACAGATATGAGACTTCCGTTGCAGTTGCAAAGAAGTTCTTCAAGGAACCAAAGACAATGTCTCTTGCATACGGTCTGAACTATCCTGACGGACTTTGCGGCGGACCTCTGGCAATGACTTATAACTGCCCTCTGATACTGACGACGGATAAGACGCTTGATGCTGCGAAGAAATATGCTTCTGAGATAAAGGCGACAAACACCGTTACATTCGGCGGTTCTGCGCTTATATCCGATAAGTCGCTCGACACAATTCTCGGCAAATAACATTACAGACCCCACGCTTTTTTACAAAGTGCGGGGTCTGATTTTTGTTGACTTTTATCGCCGGAAATGATATACTTCTAAGTAGAAGTTGTATTATCGGCACGAGAGAAAAAGGAAGTGTTGGGTATGTTGGCAGCAGCGAATACTAATATCTTTGAACAGTATGCGATAATACTTATAGGCGGTGTGTGCGCAAGTGCATATCTTGCATCGCTGATATTTGTCCGATTGTTCAAGATAGGCGAGTGCCCGAACGTATCTGCGGTGATAGGTGCGGTGACGGGTATAGTGATGCTGCTTATTTCACCTGTAAAGCTCGGTGCTGCTGCGATAGTTGCAGCGGCAGTTGTCACGGTCATTGCGGCTGTATTGATAGACAAGCTGTATTATGAAAGCGGCAAAGACCTCACAAGGACAAACAGCACGAACACGGCGCAGGCAAGCATTTACAAGCCGACCGATAATACAGTTGCTGCACCGAAGGATTCGTGGGTCTGCACCTGCGGCAAACGAAACAGCTCAAGTGAGCCTAAGTGTGTGAACTGCGGCAAACCGAACAGCGTGAACATCTGGAAATGCAAATGCGGTCACAGCAATCCCGCTGATGCAAAGTTCTGCAAAAAGTGCGGAGAGAAATACACGCCGGTGCGCCTTAAATCAGAAAAGAGCACGGCAACTGCGTGGGTTTGTCCGAAATGTAAAAAGGCAAATCCGAACTCGCAGAGGGTTTGCAAGGACTGCGGTTATGAAAAGTAAAAAGTCAAAAACACCTAAGCGGTGAAATTATAGTTATGGAGGAAACCATTATGGCAGACGTTAAAACAAAATATTCGGGAACACAGACCGAAAAGAATCTCCAGGCTGCATTTGCAGGGGAGTCACAGGCAAGAAACAAGTACACTTATTTTGCATCAAAGGCGAAGAAAGAGGGCTATGAGCAGATAGCTGCGCTGTTCCTCAAGACAGCCGACAACGAGAAAGAGCACGCTAAGATGTGGTTCAAGGAGCTGGGCGGCATCGGCTCGACAGCTGAGAACCTCGGTGCTGCTGCTGACGGCGAGAACTACGAGTGGACAGATATGTATGAGGATTTCGCAAAGACTGCCGAGGCTGAGGGATTCACTGAGCTTGCAGAGAAGTTCCGTGGCGTTGCTGCTATCGAAAAGCATCACGAGGAAAGATACCGTGCTCTGCTGAAAAACGTTGAGGCACAGGAAGTGTTCAAAAAGAGCGAGGTCAAGGTCTGGGAGTGCCGCAACTGCGGTCACATCGTAGTTGGCACACAGGCACCCGACATTTGCCCTGTATGCGCTCACCCACAGGCATACTTTGAGGTAAACGCAGAGAACTATTGATATGCATAAAAACAGCCCTGTTCCGTTTCGCACGGAGCAGGGCATTTGTTATTTCTTTGTGGTGGTCTTTCTTGTTGTGGTGGTTTTCTTGGCGGTCTTTTTTGTGGCTGTTTTCTTGCTTGAACCGAAAAGTCCGCCAAGCAGATTGCTCTTTTTGCTGTCCACATAGGAAAGTCCCGTTCCCGGAATGCTCACGGTCGTGGTCTCTCTGCCTGTGGTGCTTATCGTTTTGCGCACACCCTTTGAGCCGAAAGAAACGCTTGCGCTCTTAGTGCCGATGTTGAGCTTTGTGCCGCCGCCGAGGCTGATGCTTTTTCTGAATCTGAGTCCCATATGTAAAAACTCCTTTCGTGGCAGTTGCTGCCTTCGTTAAGCCAAGGATATCACATTAGTGACCTGCCGTCAAGCTATATGCCAAGCTTGATGGTGACGATGAAATCAGAGCCTTTGAGGTCGGCTTTGATGCTGCCGCCGAGTATCTCGACAAACTGCTTTGCGATAGCCATGCCGAGTCCCGTGCTGCCTGCGGTGCGTGATGCGTCCGTTGTGTAGAACTCGTCGAAAACGTGGCTTGCGTCAAGCTCTTTATCCTGTGTGTTGTTTCTGAAAGTAACTATCCTCTCGTGCGGGTCAACGGCGATGAAAAGCGTTTCTCTGCCGTGTTTGAGTGCGTTGTTGGTCAGGTTGTCGAACACTCTCATCAGCATATCCTTGTTGGAAAGTATCGGAACGTTGGATTTTTCGCTGTTGAGCTCGATGCGCCTGCCTCTGTCGTTATAGTCGTCATAGTAATGCGAGATGGATTCTTCCAGCACGCCTATGAGATTTATCTGTGAAAGCTCGGGCTGTTTGTCAGCCGAAATGACCTTGTAGAACTCGAAGAACTGGTCGATAAGCTCCTGAAGTCTGCGCAGCTTGCGCTCTGTGACCTCGAGCTCTCTTGTGCGCTCTTCCTCGTCGGTGTTTTCGTACTGTGCAAGGCGGACATATCCGAGCGCCGAGGTAAGCGGCGTGCGCAGGTCGTGCGAGATGTTGGTCATCATCTGCTCAAGGTCGTGGCTTTTGCGGTTGTAAAGGATACGCTCCTGCCTTATCATTTTGAGCAGCTCGTTTATCTCGTTGATAAGCTCGGCGTCACCGATGCCTGTTTCAAGATTGACAAGATTGTTGGTGTCCTGTTCTTTTATTCGCTGTATCTGTTCGACAGTGTTCTTGCTGCCGACCTTTATCTGCACGAGCAGCAGCGCAAGAACTGCCACCGCAATGCCGAGAACTATAACAGCAATAAGCATCAGTGCTCACTCCTCAGTCAGTTTTTTATCCGCTCTTTTTTTGCTGAAAACTATACGCAGGACTATCATGCAGATGGGTAACAAAAGCAGCATCGGCAACCATATAATCGCCAGCGGCTTGCCCCATTGTCCCATTGGTTTTGGTTCTTGCTTTATTATGCAGTATGTCCACACCGTAAAGTATATCGAAATGATGATGTTGTTTGCGTCAACGATGAACAACACGAACTGCTGCATTACGCTGTGACCTTTTTCGGTGACTTTTGGGCTTGGCTTGACACGCCTTACAAAAAATCCGCACAGACTCAGCAGTCCGATAAGCCCGAAGCCTGCAACGAACGGGTATATGCCGAATATCTTGTTGTCGATAACATCAAAGATGCTTTCGTGTGTCTTTTCGTCAAAGCCGAAATGTATCCCCATAGGGTTTGGCAGACTGTCATACCTGATAATGAACCACACCAGTCCTATCAAAAGAGGGATAAGACACAGCAGCAGGATAATGATATGCGTGCGCTTTAAAGCCTTCATTCCGCAAATACCCCTGTTATTTCTTTTTTGTCTTTTTTGCAGCCGTTTTTTTGCTTGAACCTCCGAAAAGTCCGCCAAAAAGCGAGGACTTCTTGGAATCTACATAGGAAACTCCTGTGCCGGGGATGCTGAAAGTGGTCGTTTCTCTGCCCGATGTGCTTATAGTCTTGCGAACACCCTTTGTGCCGAAAGAAACGCTTGCACTCTTGGTGCCTATGTTCAGCTTTGTTCCTCCGCCAAGACTGATGCTTTTTCTGAATCTGAATCCCATATTTCATACCCCTTTCGATTTATTTCGTTTTCTTCTCCGATTTTCAGTATAACACATTACACATTTTTCGTCAACAAAAAAGTTGCGCTTTGAAGATAAATGTGCTATACTTGTTTTTAGGAACAGGAGGTAGTGGTCATGTTGGAAGCAGGAAATAAAGCACCGGATTTTACACTTTCGGATAAGGACGGAAAGGATGTATCTCTCAGGGATTTCTTGGGCAAAAAAGTCGTTTTATATTTTTATCCCCGTGATAATACACCCGGATGTACAAGACAGGCGTGCGCTTTTGCCGCAGCCTTTGAGGATTTCAAAAGGCTCGGTACAGTTGTTATCGGAGTTAGCAAGGACAGCGTGGCATCCCACGTTAAATTTGCAGAAAAACACTCTTTGCCGTTTATTCTTCTTTCCGACCCGGACAGGAAGGCGATAGAGGCCTACGGCGTATGGCAGGAGAAGAAAAACTACGGCAAGGTATCTATGGGCGTGGTACGCTCCACATTCATTATCGACGAAAACGGCATTGTCGAAAAGGTGATGCCGAAGGTCAAACCGGATACAAACGCCGCTGAGATACTGGCTTATCTCAAGGGCGAATAATAATATACAGGAGGAATTGTTATGCCATTTATCAACGTAAAAACAAATGCTTCTCTTTCGGCGGACAAAAAGCAGGACATTAAAAGCGCACTTGGAAGAGCGATAACTGCTATACCCGGTAAGTCCGAGGGCTGGCTCATGGTGGGTATCGAGGCTGATTATGACCTTTGGTTCAAAGGCAGCGATGCACCTGCGGCTATGGTCGAGGTCAGCGTTTTCGGAAGCGCATCACCAAGCGCTTATGAC
>CAMYUO010000126.1 GCA_947302065.1 uncultured Clostridia bacterium
AGGATATAAAGAAAATGAACGACACCACTGCTCAGATCGAAACGTTTGACGGCGTTGAATCTGTTCAGTCCCCTACCGAGTTCGCTGATATCCTTATCAATTTCAGAAGGATATTCGTTATCGTAGCAATCGCGATAGTTGTAGCTCTGGTACTGGTATCGCTCATAATCATCTCAAATACTACAAGAGCCAGTGTTTTTGCAAGACGTAAAGAGATCAACATCATGAAGTACGTTGGTGCAACAAACAGCTTTATCAGAATACCTTTCTTCATCGAGGGTATGGTAGTCGGACTCATCGCTTCGGGCTGTGCCCTTGTGATAACAAAGTTCGCATATGAGGGTGTTTACAGAATACTCAATGAGGACTACAAGCTGTTCGGCGTGTTCGGTCTGAACAACATCTATTCATTCGATTCGATGTTCTGGCCTGTAACGCTCTCCTATCTTGTAGCGGGCGCATTTATCGGTGCGATCGGTACATCTATAAGCACAGGCAAGCATTTGAAAGTTTAACATTGATCAGGCGGCAGTTTGGGCATATGCCTGATCTGCCCTGATTTTTTTGTGGATCCCGGAGGTTCAACAGTGAAAAGGATATCTTTGTTCAAAAGATTTGCAGCTTGCGCTGTCGCAGCGGCTATTTGTCTCGGACTTATGGCTTACAGCGGCGAAAGCGGCGTGAATATGCAGTCTGCATCAGCTGTCAGCGAGGAAGCTCAGGAAAATGAGAACAAGATCAGCGAGGCACAGCAGCAGATCGAAGATCTTATGAAACAGCAGGAGACCCTCGATGCGCAGATCAAAGCCACAGAGGGCGATATTGAAAAAGAAGAAGAAAAGCAGGAATCAATAAGCAAGCAGATAGAGACAGTTCAGAAAACTATCCTTGCTCTTGAAAACTCTATCAAGGAACTCAACGGACAGATCGAAGAGCTGACCACCGATATCGAAAAGAGCGAACTTGAGATAATCAAGAAGCGCCAGGAGATCGACACGGGTACAGAAGAGTTCAAGAAGAGACTGCGTGCACTTTACATAGTCGGTGACGATTCATATTCAAGTATGATCGCAGGTGCGACGGACTTTTACGATATGCTCATGAAGCTTGAGCTTGTAAAGAGAGTCGCTAACCACGACAACGACATGATAGACAACCTCATCTCGCTCAAGGCTCAGTATGAGGAGGACAAAAAAGTCCTTGAGGAAAAGAAAGCTTCACTTGAGGAAAACAGGAAAAAGCTCGAGGATCAGCAGAAGAGCCACGAATCTCAGCGCACAAAGCTTCAGGATCTTATGAAGCAGAGTGAGCAGGTCGTTAAGGACCTTGAAAAGCTCAAGGCAGGATATGAGGCTAACAAGTCTGCTATGCAGAAAGAGCAGAACAAGTTCGAGGACGACCTTGCAAAGCTGTATGAAGAGCGCAAGGCTATTGCTGAAAAGGAAGAGCAGGAGCGCATCAGACAGGAACAGGAACGTCAGCGTCAGCTTGAGCTGCAAAGGCAGCAGCAACAACAGCAACAACAGCAACAGCAGCAACAGCAACAACAGCAGCAGTGGGTAACACCTACTCCAACTCCTACACCTCAGCCTTCAACAGGCAGCGGAAAACTTGCTTGGCCTGTACCCGGCTATTACGGAGTTTCTTCTGAGTTTGGTCCGAGATGGGGAACTAACCACAACGGTATCGATATCTGGTCTTCAGGTATCCACGGCGCAACTATCACAGCAGCTGCTTCGGGTACAGTAATCCGTGTTGAGAACTACTGCACTCATAACTGGGGCAAAAACGGTTCGTGCGGCTGCGGCGGCGGTTACGGAAGATACTGCATCATCGACCACGGCAACGGTCTGTGGACACTTTACGGTCACCAGACAAATGTCAATGTGTCAGTCGGTCAGTATGTTCAGGCCGGTCAGCCGATAGGTCTTGTAGGATCGACAGGCTGGTCAACAGGCGACCACCTGCACTTCGAGGTAAGAGTTAACAACGTGGCAGTCAACCCAAGACTGTTCCTGTAATATCAAACTATCAGAGGTCATTGCAAATGCAGTGACCTCTTTTTTGCTTGATTTGACAGTCAGTTTGTGGTATACTAATAACAGATATTGTTTAGACAGGAGATAAAACTATGAGTGAAGAAAAACGTACCCCGAACAGAAGTGAGGTAGAAGAACGATTCAAGTGGGCGATAAACGACATTTACGCAACAGATGATGCGTGGGCTGCCGATCTTGAAAAGCTCAAGGGCTATATCGAAACTGTACCGACTTTCAAGGGCAGGCTGGCGGAGAGCGCAGATACGATGTTTGAGTATATGCAGGTCTGCGACGAGATCTCGCTACTGGGCGACAGCCTTATAAACTATGCTCAGCGCAAGAGTGATGAGGACACGACGGTCGCAAAGTATCAGAACATGATAGGTCTGGCAATGAACGTGTTCATGCAGATAAACTCGGTGGGCAGCTTTGAAACGCCCGAGATAATTGCTATCCCGCAGGACGTGCTTGACAAGATGTTTGCTGACAAACCGGAACTGGAACTTTACAGGCGCAAGCTGGATCTGCTGAGGGTGAAAAAGGATCATGTGCTGAGTGAAGCTGAGGAAAAGATACTCGCTCTGACAAGCGAGATGGGCGACTCCCCCGAGAATATTTACTCGATGTTTGCAGATGCAGACCTGAGATTCCCCGATGCGACGGACAAAGACGGCAAGACTCATCAGGTGACACATTCCACTTATATACCGCTGGTGCAGTCTGCTGACAGAGTGCTGAGAAAGTCTGCATTCGAGGCGATGTATTCGACATATGACAGCTTCAAGAACACCTGCGCTGCGACGCTCGGCGCACAGATAAAGGCTGTGAATTTCTATTCAAAGGCGAGAAACTATTCGTCAAGCCTTGAGGCATCGCTGTTTGCAAACGAGATACCGACAGAGGTATATCACAATCTTATCGGCGCTGTTCACGACAATATGCACTATATGTATGATTATGTTGCGCTGCGCAAAAAGCTGCTCGGAGTTGATGAGCTGCATTTCTACGACCTTTACACGCCGATAATCAGTGATTTCGAGATGGAGATAAGCTTTGAGCAGGCAAAGGAAACTGTTCTGAAAGCACTTGCACCGATGGGCGAGGATTATCTCAAAATTATCCGTGAGGGATTTGAAAACCGCTGGATAGACGTATATGAAAATGTCGGCAAGACAAGCGGCGCTTATTCGGCAGGCGCAAGAGTTCACCCGTATGTGCTGCTCAACCACAAGGACACACTCAACTGTATGTTCACGCTCGTGCACGAAATGGGTCACGCAGTTCATTCTTATCTTTCAAACAAGAATCAGCCTGTATGCTACTGCGACTACTCTATCTTTGTTGCAGAGGTCGCATCGACCTGCAACGAGGCTCTGCTGATGCGCTATCTGCTCAAGAATGCGACGGACAAAAAGGAAAAGGCTTATCTTATCAACTATTTCCTCGAGATGTTCCGAACGACGCTTTACAGGCAGACGATGTTTGCAGAGTTTGAGCTGAAGATAAACGAGCTTGTTGCACAGGGCGAGAGCCTCACTGCTGAAACGCTTTGCGGGATATACAAAGACCTCAACAAGCTGTATTTCGGTGACGGCATCGTGCTCGATGAGCAGATAAGTCTTGAATGGGCACGCATACCGCATTTCTACTATGATTACTACGTTTATCAGTATGCAACGGGCATTGCGGCAGCTATCGCTCTGTCTTCAAGGATACTTTCTGAGGGTGAGAGCGCTGTCAGGGACTATATCGGTTTCCTTTCGGGCGGCTGTTCAAAAGACCCGATCTCGCTGCTGAGAGGTGCGGGAGTGGATATGGCGACTGCAAAGCCTGTAAACGACGCACTTGCGGTATTCGGCGACCTGATAAAAGAAATGGATCAGCTGTTTGCATAAGCTTTATAACAACGCTCTGTTTAGGGCGTTGTTTTTTTACGCAGTAATATCCGCAATATCTGCTCAATGTTGTGCAAAACTCCAAAATCAGCGCAAAATCGTTGACTTTGACGCTTGTATGTAGTATTATAGTTTTATATGTACAGATAAAATGAAAGAAGAAATAAAATGGAAAAGAAACAAAGCTTTTTAAAGCATTTCACTATAATCGGCGGCGGCACGATGATAAACATGCTGATCGGTCTGCTGACAGAGCCTATCATCACACGCCTTGTCGATCCTTCTGACAATGGCAAATACGGCATATTCACTATGTATTCAAGTCTTGCGGTAATGGTGCTGTGCCTTGGTCTTGACCAGTCGCTCGTCAGATACTACTACGAAAAGGAAGATGAGGACTACAAGCGTTCGCTGCTTTCAAAATGTCTGGTCCTGCCGGTGATCACATGTCTTGCAGTCAGCGTCGTGGTCATGACGCTGTCTCTGACAGGACTTGTCAAGTTCAAGTTCAATCCGCTGATAATGGGGATACTGTGTGTATTCACTCTGTTCCAGCTCGTTTACCGGTTCAGTCTGCTGCTTGTCAGACTTGAATACAAAAGCAAGCTGTATTCGCTTCTGAACATTATACATAAGCTGATATATCTCGCTGCTGTTTTCCCGCTGTTGTTCCTTTTCAAAGAAAACAACACGATGGCGCTGGTCATTTCTGCGACGCTCGCATCGTTTGTTTGTGTGTTCTCAAGCATCACTGCAAACAGGAAGGTGTGGAAGTCAGCATCAGACAAAAACAGCTGTGAAACGAGCAAAAAAGAGCTGATGCGCTACGGCTACCCGTATATTCTTTCCATGGGACTTGCTGCTCTGTTCTCGGCAATAGACAAGATATCACTCGACATTTTCCGCACAGACAGTGAGGTCGGCATTTACACATCAGCTATCACGCTCATCAATGTTTTTGCGATAATACAGTCCACATTTAACACGCTGTGGCAGCCGATGTCAGTTGAGCATTACACAAAGGACAAAGAGGACAGGTCGTTCTATCAGCAGGGCAACCAGCTGATCACCATAGTTATGTTCTTTATCGGTCTTTCGCTTATTCTTTTCAAGGATATCTTCGTTTACCTGCTCGGTTCAAAGTACCGTGATGCTGCATCGATACTCCCCTTTTTGTGCTTTAACCCGATAATGTATACCATTTCTGAAACGACTGTGTGCGGTCTTATTTTCAAGAAAAAGAGCATGATGCAGATAGTCATATGTGCCGGCGCCTGCATAACGAACGTCATCGGCAACATAATTCTTGTTCCGTGGATAGGCTGCAAGGGTGCTGCGATATCAACGGGCATCTCGTACATAGTATTATTCACACTGAGAACAGTGCTCTCAAACCACTATTTCTATGTTGATTTCAAGCTCGGGCGTTTCTATCTGCTGACACTTGCAGCTGTGCTTTACAGCTTGTACGCAACGTTTTTCAAGTTCGGCATCATAATGATCGTTGGATATCTTGCGTGTGTTGCGCTGCTTATCGTGCTTTACCGTGACAGCGTAAAATACGGTCTTTCGTATATTTCAAAAGGCATCAAAAAGATAAGACACAAAGAATAAATACAAAAAGGACTTCTGCACCAAGTTGGTACAGAAGTCCTTGTCATTTTAAATTACTGTGCGAGTTCAAGCGGTTTGCGCTTTATCTCGGGGTCTGCGTCGTCCGTTACGCAGTCAGCCGTAATCTTGATAGAAACGATGCTTTCATCGCTCGGTGCTTCAAACATAAGCTTGGTGAGTATCCTCTCGACGATAGCACGCAAGCCTCTTGCGCCTGTTTTCTGGGCAATAGTTTTCTTTGCAATCTCCCTCATTGCATCGTCGGTGATCTCAAAGTCTATGCCGTCAAGCTTGAACAGCTTGGTATACTGCTTAATAAGCGAGTTCTTTGGCTCTGTGAGTATTCTGCACAGTGCGTCCTCGTCGAGTTCGTCAAGCACTGTTATAACAGGCAGTCTGCCGACAAGCTCCGGAACAAGTCCGTACTTTACAAGGTCGTGAGGAAGGACTTTTTTCATGATATCCCTCTCGTCTTCCTTTTTCTTTATTGCGCTTCCG
>CAMYUO010000127.1 GCA_947302065.1 uncultured Clostridia bacterium
TGTTTCAAAGCCGCAGCTGCGGTACATTTTCACAGCGTAGTTTTCTTTCTGCACAGCGAGCGACGCACGCTCATAGCCCTCTTTTCTGAGCAGATCACACATCGCCAGCATCAGCTTCGTGCCGATGCCCTGCCCTCTGTACCCGGGCAGCAGCGATATCGCAAACGACGGCGTGTCATCGTCAATATGTCCGTAGTCGTTCATTATCCGCACCCATACAGCTCCCACGACCTTTCCGCCGCAGTCAGCCACAAGGCAGCAGTCACCCTTTTGCTGTCCAAAATTCTGTACATATACCTGCAATTCGGGCTGCCTGATTATCTCTCTCGGCGGCGCATCTGCGCCATTTGGCACAAATATCGCCTGATATAAAAACTCGTCAAGCAAAGGGTATTCCTCTGCCGTCATCTTTCTGATCTTTATCTGCATCTGTCTCCCCATGCGTATCAAGTGTTACTATACACTATAATTATATCACATTTTATCAATAATTGCAACCATTATTATTGACAATTGAGAATAATCGTGTCATAATAGTATCAGCAGATTAAAAATCAAGGAGGTTTTTCAAATGAAAGAAGTCTATGAGTTCCTCAAAAGCGCCGAGACCTACTATCTTGCGACCGTCGAGGGCGACCAGCCGAGAGTAAGACCGTTCGGAACGGTGGATATCTTCGAGGACAAGCTGTATATCCAGACGGGCAAGTCAAAGGACGTTTCCAGGCAGCTCGCCGCAAACCCGAAAGCCGAGCTTTGCGCATTCAAGGACGGCAAGTGGCTGCGTGTTTCGGGCGAGCTTGTCAGCGACGACAGACGTGAGCCGAAAGTCCATATGCTCGACAATTACCCCGAGCTCAAAGCTATGTACTCTGCCGACGATGACAATACGCAGGTGCTTTATTTCAAAAACGCCACAGCTACGTTCTCTTCGTTCACCGAGCCGCCAAAGACCGTTACATTCTGATATGTACACAAAAACGGACTGCAAATAGTGCAGTCCGTTTTTTTACACACTTATCCGGCCATATCGGGCATCTTCTTTTCTATCTGTGCCAGTTTGTTCGTCTGCGCCCACAAATTCGGCTTGGGATTTTTGACATCCTCGGGTCTGTATAGCGCATCAGGAAGATTTTTCTGTGCACATATCAGATCGTTGAGCATCAGCTTTCCGCCGACATTTTCCACGATGATCACAAGTCCGACCTGCTGACCCAGATAATTCGGATACGTTCCATTCACCGTCGCATATTCACCGCTGAGCTTGATGCTTTCTATCTTCAGATCAGCCCGGTCAGGATAGAAATACCGTCCGCCGTCAACAGCGTAATCCCGGCAGGTCTGTTTAAAATATATCCCCAGATGATCGTATTTCAAGTACCTGAAAAACGAGTCGTTGCCCCAATCGACGCAATTGAAATTCGCCCAGCTGTCAGCAATGTATCTGCAAAACTCGCTTATCTTTTCCTTGTCGGCATCTTTCAGCGTTTTCAGATCACTCACCGTGTACGCCGCAGCTATTTTCTCATTCATTTCAATCAGCTCGTTGCAGCGTCCCTGTTTCGCCCAGTATTGCGTATCCCGCAGACTTCTCTGCTCTGCTCTGACGATCATATCTACCGAGCACATACTTTCAAAGAACATATCGCTGAGCATCAGCTTGCCGTCAACCGTCTGAACAATGAAATAAAACTCTCCTACGCTGCCCGTCTTCGTCGAGTATATCGCCCTGATATTCACCGTACCTTTGCTTTCCCAATACTCCAGCTCCGTAAGGCTGCAGTCATCCGCCGAGCCGAACTTCTGCTCCTTGATACTGTACCTTGCAGAGTAGTTAAGATAATTTGCAAGCTCGCTGTATCGGCAGTAAGGCGAAAAATCGAACTCATTGCCGCCGTCATATACAGCTGTCCAGTGCCTTGTGATAAACTTGCAGAACTCCATTATCTCGGTCTTTCCCTCTATCTCCGTGTGATAAGGATCCTTCGAGGTAAACACCGTGTTGTCGGGCGCACGGGTCGTCGTGGTAACGTTCATCGTCGTCGTCCCCGTCTTACTCTGCGAAGCTATCGTCAGACCTGTCGCCTTTGTCGTCGTCTCTGCCTGGCTTTCGGTGCGCATGCTGTCATTTTTCTGCTCGCACGAGCACAGCATCACCGCACACGCCGCCAAAACGCACAAAACTGCCTTTTTCACCTTTCTCCCTCTTTCTATCTCGTCACAATGCTATCGTCACGCACTCGCCCGCAGGCTCAAAGCCCAGCTTTTGCGCAACTTTCTGCGAGCCGATATTCCCATAATGGCACGCCCATACAGGCTTTTTGCCGACCGACAGAACATATCGTATCATCTCATTCGCCGCAGCTGCCGCAAGACCTTTCCCACGATAGCTTTCAAGCGTTTCAACGCCGATGTCGACCTCGCTGTCGCTCACCGCTGCCGAGAACGCCCACGCCGCAGGTGTCTGCCCGTGCATCACGCAAAAACCCTTACCCTTTTCAAGAAACCGCTCGCTGCTCTCCCACGAGAACGACGGCTTTATCCGCCCGTCAAGACGTTCAATGATATCCGCATCTATCGCCTTTATCTCAAACCCGTCGGGCAGCAGCACATCGTTCGCCCTGTCCTTTGAAAACTCGTAAAAATACCGTTTATCCGCATTCACACCAAGCCTTGCAAACGCATCTGTAAGGCTCTTTTTTTCGCTGAAAAGCACAAGGCGTTTGCCGTCAGCCTTTGCTTTTTTCATCATGTCAAAAACTCTGCCGATGTCCGTTTCCGACGGCTCACCGAGCAAAAATGCAAAGCCGCAATAATGCCATATCAGCACGCTCTTTTCAAGCTCGGTCACGCTTCCCTGCTGATAACCCTGTATCACCGAAAGCGGATAGACCGCACCACAGCAGTCCATATTTTTGTACAGTTCTTGCCTTATCATCTCATCACCCGTTATAATCGTAAAACAGCTTGTCCACAAGCTTGTCGTATTCCTCGCTGTTGCCGAGCGCCGCCTTTGCGATGCTGCCCGCATTCTGAAACAGCAGTTTTACATACAGCCAGTCGCCCATGTCGTCCCACTTGCGTGTCGAATTTATCAGATAGTTTTTCTGCAAACACCCGTACCGCTTGCCCAGCTTTTTGCCGAGCGCTTTAAGATTTTTCGCCGTCTGCACGTCTTCCATCGCACGCTTGTCCGCAAAACCGCCCACCGCATCAAAAGCCTCTTTCGATGCCCAGAAAATGCCGCAGTAAAGCCCGGTCAGCCCGAATCCGGCACGGCACATATAGTCGTTGAGATAAAGCGGGAACGAGTATCTTTCAAATCTTATCGGTGCACCGCCGCCGATGAACTTTCCGCTTTTCAGCAGTCGGTAAGCCTCTTTTATCGTGCCCTTTGTCATGCGGTTGTCGCAGTCGATAGTCATGATGTAGCTGCCCTGCGCAGCTTTTATGCCTGCATTTCTCACCGCCGCAATGCACCTCTGCTCATTGAGCAGAGTTTTAGCGCCGTTTGCCTCGGCAAGCTCCTGTGTCCTGTCTGTGCAGCGGTTGCATACTATTATTATTTCAACAGGCTTGCCGAAATACTCCGCCGCCTCACAACATACTTTTCCTCGTTGTGTGCAGGCACGACCACCGTGAAAACATACTTTCCCATTTGCTGTTCCTCCTATACTGTCCAAAAATCTGTACAGATAAAACCTGTGACAGTCTATCATAACTACATACTATCACAGGTTTTATTAAGATGTCCTTAAGTATTCGGGGAACTATGTCTTGTAAAAATGCTGATAATCCTTCTGGGTCTTCCAGTCACCGCCCCATGTCCAGCCGCGAGCCTTGAACAGCTTGTATGCAAGGTCGTTGTGGTCTATCTTGTGAGCGAAATTCTTTGTCCTGTCTGCGTATTTTTCCGCATTCGGCGGCATTATCTTTGTACCGACTATGTACGGGTTGATAAGCGGATTGATGTCTATCGCCCTGCCGTATGCGTGCATCGACACGATGTCCGTGTCCGCCACAACACGATAGTTGAACGCCGACGAATTGTTGTCCGCCATCGAGCGCTCATCGTCTGCATCATACTCATCCACCAAACGCATCTTTTCTATCTGATACCCGGCCTTGTAAAGCTCGCAGAATATCTCGAGCACTTCCTTTGCCAGCGAATAATGCACGATCATCACGCCCGTCTGCGTCATGCCGTGAAAATCCACATACAGCATTTTCAGATAAGCAAGCTCGTCAAGACCGATATCATGGTTCTCACGATACGACTTGCCGTCTATCTTTTTGATTATCTCCTCGGGCAGCGGCTGTGCCGTAAAGCCCTTTTCATAGGTTATCTGCTCCAAAGTGTTATCACCTCGTCACTTCTCCATTTTCCAGTATTCAACGCTGTAAGGCTTGAGCTCGCTGCCGCCGCCGAAATCGTGAACAGTTCCCGTTATCAGCTCGTCAGCCTGACCGCAGCCTGCATCAAAATGCGCAGTGTAAGGCGCACTGTCAGCATTTATTGCGATCAGTATCCTCTCGTCCTCAAATTTTCTCTGGATAATGCATTGTCTGTTCGTCAGCACGGGTACGGAAATATCGCCGTAAGCGAGTGCCTTGCTGTTCTTTCTTATCTCGCAGAGCTTTGCGATAAGGTCGGTCAGCTCGTTCCATTCGGGCTTTTCAAAGCATGCTCTGAGTGCAGGATCTCCGTCTTTCTTTTCAGCTTTTGTTCCCCATTCCGATCCGTAATAGATGCATGGCATACCCTTTATCGCAAACAGCAGTCCGTAAAGCAGCGGAAGATGCTCGGGATTTGTCAGTATGCTCGCAGCTCTCGTCACATCGTGGTTGTCAACAAAGTTCAGCAGATCCATTCCCTTGCATCTGCACCAGTCCTCAGGGCCGAACATATTCTTTACCGAATGGCATATCTCAAACATGTTCATCGAGTTGAAGCTCGAATACATTCCCTTGTAGCACTCATAGTTGGTGCACGACTGGAGCATCTCGGGGTTGACTATCTGCTTGTAATCGCCGTGGATTATCTCGCCCACAAGGAAGAAATCCTTCTTGATGCCGTCGCAGTGACTGCGCAGGCGGCGCATGAAGTTCCTGTCAAGACAGTATGCAACGTCAAGGCGCAGACCGTCAATGTCGAACTCGTTCACCCAGCCGCTCACACATTCAAGGATATGATCCACCACCTGCGGATTATTCAGGTTCAGCTTCACAAGGTCAAAATGGCCTTCCCAGCCCTCATACCATAAACCGTCATTGTAGTTTGAGTTTCCGCCGAAATTAATATAAAACCAGTCCTTGTACGGCGAGCCTTCACGGTTCTTGAGTACGTCCTGAAATGCCCAGAATCCTCTGCCGACGTGGTTGAATACGCCGTCGAGAACGACCTTGATTCCGGCATCGTGCAGATCCTTGCACACCTTTGCAAAATCCTCGTTCGTGCCAAGACGGCAGTCGATCTTTCTGAAATCCCTTGTATTGTAGCCGTGCGTGTCAGACTCAAACACAGGCGAGAAATAGATAGCGTTAATGCCGAGCTTCGACATATGCTCCACCCACTCCGAGACCTTTGTTATCCTGTGCTCCTGCACCCCGT
Organism: uncultured Clostridia bacterium; assembly: GCA_947302065.1. Lineage (GTDB taxonomy): Bacteria > Bacillota > Clostridia > Oscillospirales > Ruminococcaceae > Hominimerdicola. The sequence continues at coordinate 5,609 of CAMYUO010000127.1, forward strand.
CGTTCTCAAACGGCGCACCGCAGAAACCCAAAGGATAGATCTGATAAAACACGCTTTCGTTAGCCCACATATTAATTAACATCCTTTCACGGCGGCAAAAAATTATTCGCATAGTCCGCCATATACAGTATAACAAATTTTCGCAAAATTATCAATAGATAATTCACAATATATTTTCAACATTCTTTGTGCATTTCGTACAAAGAAACGCCGTGTCGAATTTTGCTATTTGTTGTCTATGCTTTAATGTTGCTCTCTGTTTGCTGTAAAACTGAGGATATTCTCTTGGGAGTGCTGTTCTCCACGCTCTCTTTTTAGACTTTTACATATTTTCGGCTGACGGGAGTGAAACTTCCGTCAGCCGAAAATCTATAAGAGGTTTAGGAAAGGGGGATAAGCGACCTTGCGGTCGCTTGCGAGGATATTCAAAGAAT
>CAMYUO010000128.1 GCA_947302065.1 uncultured Clostridia bacterium
AGGTAGCCAAAAGGCTGCCTTTTTGTTTTCCAAAAATAATTGCCCGACCACTTGAAATCTGTGAGCGGGTAGTGTATAATAATAAAGATGTATCAATTGCTTGGAGGTAACATAATGGCAAGAAGAAAAAAGAAAAAGGGACGTTACAGGTTCGATATCGTGCTGATCCTGAGCATATTTATCCTGATCGTATCTTTCTGTGCATATATGACCAATACAACGCTCGAAGAGGTGCTTGAGAGCAAGTATCCCAGCGGTATCGTCGTGCACGAGGAAAAATACGGCGAGTCATAACAATAATGAATATTATCACAGCTCCGTCGGTCGCTTGATCGGCGGAGCTTTTCTCGTTTTAGCCCTGTGTTTATGTAACAATTGTTAGTTTTCTATTGATTTTTTGAAGCAAATGTGCTATAATTTATTAAATAGAAAGTGAAAATTTAGATATTTCAACGAGGAGTGATAATGTGTATGACGTTCTGATAATCGGCGCAGGTGCTGTTGGCTGTGCCGCAGCAATGGAGCTTGCTAAGTTCAGGCTCTCTGTCTGCGTTGTCGATAAAGAAAGCGATGTCTGTGAGGGCACGACCAAGGCAAACAGTGCGATAGCTCACGCCGGCTTTGATGCCGAGCCGGGCACGCTTAAAGCAAAGCTCAACGTCCGCGGCAGCAAAATGATGCCCGAGCTTGCCGAAAAGCTCGACTTTGCATATAAGCAAAACGGCGCTATGGTGCTGTGCTTTGATGAGGCAGATAAGCCCAAGCTCGATATTCTCAAAGACAGAGCTGTCAAAAACGGCGTTGATAAAGTCAGCATCATTTCGGGCGACGAGGCTCGAAAGATTGAGCCGTCGCTTTCCGACGATGTCTGTGCAGCGCTGCTCGCCGAAACATCAGCAATAATCTGCCCGTTCGAGATGACGCTTGCCTTTGCAGAAAACGCATACTCAAACGGCACTGAGTTCAAGCTTTCCACAGAGGTCACAGGCATAGACAAACAGGGTGACATCTTTATAGTCAGCACTTCTGGCGGAAATATCGAGGCAAAGGTAGTCATCAATGCCGCAGGTGTCTATGCTGACAAAATACACGCTATGGTTTGCTCATCACCGCTTGGCATAACCGCAAGGCGAGGCGAGTATCTGCTTATGGATAAAGCGGCAGGAAATATCGTCAGCCATACGGTGTTCCAGCTGCCCACTAAAATGGGCAAGGGTATCCTCGTGACACCGACCGTTCACGGCAATCTGCTTGCGGGACCGACCGCCGAGGATATCAACGATAAGGAAAACTTAGCAACCACAAAAGGCGGACTTGATCAGATAAAGGCTAAAGGTGCGCTGTCTGTTAAGAATATCCCGTTTGGTAAGGTCATAACAAGCTTTACAGGTCTGCGTGCCGTTGGTGATACAGGCGACTTTATCATCGGTCATAGTGATGTAAAAGGCTTTATAGATGCCGCAGGCATAGAGTCTCCCGGGCTTACAAGTGCGCCTGCGATAGGTGAGTATCTCAGAGACCTCACAGGTGAGCTTATAGCGCTTGAAAAGAAAGAGAATTTAATTGAAACAAGAAAGGGTATTGCTCATTTCGCCCAGCTCTCTGCGCAGCAGCAGAACGAGCTTATAAAGCAGAATGCTTCCTATGGCAAGATCGTCTGCCGATGTGAAACGATAACCGAGGGCGAGATACTCGATGCGATCAACAGACCGCTCGGTGCAACGACTCTCGACGGAGTAAAGCGCAGAACAAGGGCAGGCATGGGCAGATGTCAGGCAGGCTTTTGTTCGCCGACAACAATGGCTCTTATCGCCGATAAACTCGGCATAAAGATAGAAGATGTCAGAAAAAACGGTATCGCAGACAGGAGGCAGGACGATGAATGAATACAGCTTGATAATCATCGGCGGCGGTCCTGCAGGAATGGCTGCGGCGCTTGCAGCGAAAAAGGCAGGCGTTGACGATCTGCTTATCCTCGAAAGAGACAGTGTCCTTGGCGGTATCCTCAACCAGTGCATACACAACGGCTTTGGTCTGCATACCTTTAAAGAAGAACTCACAGGACCTGAGTATGCCGAAAGATATGCCGATATGGTCAGACAGCAGGATATCCCGTATGAACTCGATACAATGGTGCTCGGCGTTGAAAAACTGGCTGAAAGCGATAAAAAGGCAGTAACAGTCATCAGCGCCAAGCGTGGCGTTCAGACGCTGTATGCTAAGGCTGTCGTGCTCGCTATGGGCTGCCGTGAAAGACCGAGAGGTGCGCTTAATATCCCCGGTTACAGACCGCAGGGCGTATAAACGGCAGGCACAGCGCAAAAGCTTGTGAACCTTGAGGGCGCACATATAGGCAAAGAGGTCGTTATCCTCGGCTCTGGCGATATTGGTCTTATAATGGCAAGAAGAATGACACTTGAAGGCGCTCACGTTGCCGCTGTTGCAGAGCTGATGCCGTATTCAAGCGGCTTGAAACGTAATATCGTGCAGTGCCTTGATGATTATGGCATACCGCTGCTTCTGAGCCATACCGTAGTTGACATCAAGGGCAAGGAAAAGCTTGAGGGCGTGTATATCGCCAAGGTCGATGAAAAGAACCAGCCGATACCTGGCACAGAGGAATACTATCCCTGTGATACGCTGCTGCTCTCGTGCGGTCTTATCCCCGAAAACGAGCTGACCGTTGGTGCAGGCGTTGAGATCGACCCGAGAACTAACGGCGCATATGTCAACGAGAGCCTTGAAACAAATGTCGAGGGTGTATTCTCCTGCGGAAATGTGCTTCATGTGCATGACCTTGTTGACTTCGTGTCAGAAGAATCTGCAAGAGCAGGCGAGAGTGCAGCAAAGTATATCCTTAGCGGTGCAGACCGCAGCGGAGCATCTGTTGACGTAAAAGCAGCAAACGGCGTCAGATACACTGTGCCGAGCAGGATAAACCTTGCCAATGCAGCGCCGCTCAATCATATCCGTTTCAGAGTTACAGGCGTTTTCAAAAACGTCGCTATCGTAGTTAAATCGGGTGAGACAGAGATCCTCCGCAAAAAGTTGCAGATACTTGTCCCGAGTGAAATGGTAGACCTTATCATAAAAAAGGATAGACTTGAAGATCTTACCCAAGACATCATCGTCAGCATTGAGAAGGTGGCACAATGATAAAGGAGCTTACCTGCATTTGCTGTCCTATGGGCTGCGCACTCAGAGCAGAGGTCGATGACAGCGGAAATGTCATCTCTGTCAGCGGCAACACCTGCATCAGAGGTGAGAACTATGCTAAGTCCGAGCTTACAGCGCCTGTCAGGACTGTGACCACCACTGCAATTGCCAGTGGCGGCAAGCCTGTACCCGTTAAGACCAAAGACCCTATCCCGAAAGAAAAGATCTTTGATGTCGTCAGCGCAGTTAAGTCAGCAAACATAGAGCTGCCCGTTGCAATGGGCGATGTGCTCGTTGCAGATGCCGCAGGAACAGGAGTTGACATCGTAGCCACCCGAACTGTCAGATGACCAAAACTATACGAAAGGGGAGTTGTTATGAATATCGCAAATCTTTTGGTAAACGAGCAAAGCAGCATTCGCATACTTGCATCGAGCAAGCTGTATATCGACCCGTTCAATCTGCCGGAAGAAACGCATGATGCGGATATGGTATTCGTTACACATGAGCATTATGACCATTTTTCGTTCAAAGATATAGATAAAGCAGCAAATGAAAAGACTATCTACGCTGTTCCGAAGCCGATGAAAAAGACGCTGCTGAAGCATGATATACCTGAAGACAGGATCTATCCGCTTGTTCCGGGGCAAACGGCACTGATAGCAGGTCTTCGCATACAAGCCGTCGCAGCGTATAATCTCAACAAGCCTTTCCACCCAAAGAGCAACGGTTGGCTTGGATATGTCATAGAGATCGACGGCAGCAGGGTGTATATCTGCGGTGATACCGATGACACACCCGAGGCAAGAGCGGTCAAGTGCGACATCGTCTGTGTGCCTGTCGGCGGTACATATACAATGGACGCCAAAGAGGCTGCAGCTTTTGTGAACTATATCAAGCCAAGGATAGCAGTGCCTGTCCATTACGGCTCCGTAGTTGGCAAGCCGGCAGATGCTGATATATTTGAGCGCAATGTGTATAAGAATATCCCGGTGTGCAGAAAACTGTTTTTTTGACATTTGCCTGTTGAAAATGACCTCGCAGAGTGATCTACGGGGTCATTTTTATGTCTTTTTGAGGGTCAGATACGGGATAACTCGGTGAACTTTCAACAATTTTCAAGCAATATCCATAACCTGTAAGCCAAAGGGTCAAAATGAGCAAAAATCAGAAATTTTTTCTCAAAAATCGAACTGTAAAGCAAATTGAATTGAAAATCGATTAGTTTTGAGCAAAAATATCGTCAGTTTTGTACATATTTCGTTCATAATCAGCTGTTTTTGAATTAGTTTTTGGCGCAAACAAGCGCAAAATCAACATTTATACCTGTAAAGAAATCAGCTTTACACCACTTTTGGCGAAAATGGTACTGTCAAGAGAATTCCTTGATGAAAATGGTTGAAAAAATATTTGAAATGCCGCAAAAATTGACACAAAATGGCAATTGTGCACCATACACAAAATACTACTGGCTAATCCGTCATATTGCACATTGACAGTTGGGAGCAAATACTATATACTTTGAATTGTCCCAAGCGAACCACAACATATAGTGGTCAGAGAGGACGGCTATTATGGTTTCTTTTCAATATGGTCGCAGCATAATATATATAGAACGCAAGTAAGCTGACGAGCCATTTCTTATATGAGTATATGAGTTTTTCGGAGGAAGTTTGTTATGATTATAAAGATAAAGAAGCGTGACGGCAGGACCGTTACATTTAATATCGAAAAAATCGCTAACGCTATATATAAGGCAGCTCAGTCAGTCGGCGCATCAGATCAGGAAGAGGCACTGGTGCTCTCCGGCAAGGTCGTTGATATGCTCATGGAGAAAAACCTTACTTCTCCTACCGTTGAGCAGATCCAGGACTGCGTTGAGGACGTCCTTATTAATGAGGGACACGCTGCCACCGCTAAGGCATATATCCTGTACAGATCCGAGAGGACCCGTGCAAGAGAGATGAACACAAGGCTTATGAAGGTCTATGAGGATCTTACATTCAAGTCTGCCAAGGATTCCGATCTTAAGCGTGAAAACGCAAATATCGACGGAGATACTGCTATGGGCACCATGCTCAAGTACGGTTCTGTCGGCGCTAAGGAATTCTATGAGATGTATGTGCTTGATCCTGTGCACGCTAAGGCGCACGCTGAGGGCGATATCCACATTCATGATATGGATTTCTATACCCTTACTACGACCTGTACACAGATCGACCTTACTAAGCTGTTCACAAAGGGCTTTTCCACAGGTCACGGTCACCTGAGAACTCCTAACGACATTGCAAGCTATGCTGCTCTTGCCTGCATCGCTATCCAGTCCAATCAGAACGACCAGCACGGCGGTCAGTCGATCCCTAAGTTCGATTATGATATGGCTGCAGGCGTTGCCAAGACATTCAAGCACAGATACCGTGACAATGTCCACAGAGCGCTCAATCTGCTCGGCGGATTTGACAACTCTCAGGCTATCGCTAAGAAGCTGCTTGATCAGCTGGAAGAAAAGGGCTTTGTTCCGACACTTTCCAACGATAACGGCTATCAGGATTACGTCACCTTCAACGACGATCTGGTGGTCAATGTGTTGAAGATACTTAGGGATATATATAACAATACGGGCGACTTTGCTAACATCACCGATGCCGATACACGTGAGGCTTGTCAGGCAGCCTTCGACCGCGGTGTGCAATGCATCCTCGATTGCCCGATCATCATCGACGGCACGCATGCCGCCTGGTGCGCTCAGCACGATACCGTTGCGCCGTACCTGCCTACCGAAGGCCGTCCGCAAGAGTTGCCGTCGGTCAGCGGGTACGAATCGGCAAACCTGCTATCGTTCCTTATGTCGCTCGAC
>CAMYUO010000129.1 GCA_947302065.1 uncultured Clostridia bacterium
CTCGTCATTTCAACAAATTTTCAACGGTATAGCTTTTGGTTTTTGTCGATATTGTCTTTTCCTCAAAATCCACAAGTATTATATCCTCGCCGATAAGATCTATATCCGAGCACTTGATGACGATGTCGCTGTCACGCCCCATAAGTCCGAACGCCCGTGAGCGTCCGTAGACGATGAGCGAGACTATCCTTCCCGATGCCGAATCGAGCTCGATATCATCGACAAAGCCTATCTTCATTCCTGTGCGCAGGTTCACGACCTCCTTGTTTCTGACGGCAGAAAAGCTGCATATCATAGTTATCACCTCGTAACAACTATATATGCAGCTTTGGGTATGTACTATTCAATAATCGTCCTGCGGCGGCAGGAAAAGATGCAGGGTCTTCGGCGGCGATAAAGCGTGCAACTGCGGTGATGAAGCCTGCGTTTGTGGGTCTGCGTGATATGTCGCTGCTGCCAATGAGCGTTTTCAGAATTTCTTTGTCGGCGTGCTGCCAGCAGCTCTCGACCGATATTCTTATAGAGTGTTCCACACTTTTGACAGTGGTGCGGTGCGCTGCGGCTATGCGGCTGTAAACATCACGGTGCAGGTTGATGGGCGGGTCTGCGCTGAAAAGAATGTGCAGCACGGCCTCACGGATATAGATTCTGCCTCGCTGTCTGCCCGACGGGTTGAGCTGTGATATGAGATTTTCAATGCGCTTGTCCGTTTTGTTCCTGAGCGTTTCATAGATGCCCGTGCTTTCGGAAATATGAGAGCTGACAAACTCGACAAGGCTCGCAGGGCTGTATGGGAACGGGTGGTTCTCGGTGATGCCGATGCGGCGCAGCTCGGAAAGCTCTTCGGTGTCCTCATAGGTGTAGATGTTGACAAAGTCGCACGATCCGAGGCGGCAGCCGGGACTGCTGCAAAGCCTTTCGACAGCTTCGTTGCCGAGCTTGCTGGCGTTGAGCACGACGCACGAGACATCATCGCACGCCAGATTTAACGAGAGGTCAAGCTCGGTGTTCTTACATATATGAAATGGTATGCCCGCAGCCTCAAAGCTGTTTTGCATCAGCAGGTGCTGTGCAGTGTAGTCTTCTGCGATAAGGACCGGATGCATTTCTATCTTCCTTTTTACAATGTTTTTTGTACAAATTATAATTAAAGCATTAATGAGTATTATATCCACAATATCCTTATTCTACAAATCGGGTATATTTGCCTTAATATCCAAGAAATATTTGGTACATACAAGATATGAAAAATACAGCAGCTTTTATGCTTTGAGTCGCACACTGCAAGTGCGGGTCAGAACTGCCGCTTTATCTTGTCCAGAGCACCTTTTTCAAGGCGGGAGACCTGCGCCTGCGAGATGCCTATCTGCTTTGCGACCTCCATTTGTGTGCGCCCTTTGAAAAATCGCAGATAGAGTATCCTTTTCTCACGCTCCTGAAGCGAGGCGATAGTTTCCTTGACGGAAAGCTCATCGAGCCAGCTTTTGTCGTCGCAGCAGTCTTTTATCTGGTCGATGACATATAGCGTGTCGCCTGCCTCGGAATAGACAGGCTCGTAAAGTGACACGGGGTCGCTGACAGACTCCATTGCCGTGACGATGTCGCAGCGGTCCTCGCCCGTTTCCTCGGCTATCTCGGTGGCGGTCGGCTCACGGCTGAGCTTTTCGGTCAGCTTTTCCCTTGCGAGCATTGAACGGTAGGCAAGGTCACGCAGTGAACGGCTGACACGCACAGGCTGGAAATCACGCAGATATCTTCTCACCTCGCCTGCGATCATCGGGTGGGCGTATGACGAGAATTTAACTTCAAATTTCGGGTCAAAGTTATCTATCGCTTTTATCAGTCCGACGACACCGACCTGAAATAGATCGTCGGCGCAGTCGCTGCGCCCCGTGAATTTTTGCAGCACGCTGAGCACAAGGCGCAGATTGCCTTTTATAAGCTCCTCACGGGCTTTTTTGTCACCGTTTCTCGTGCGCTTTAAAAGCTCGAGTTTCTGCTGCTCGGTGAGCACTTTTAGTTCGTTCGTGTTTACACCGCTTATCTCGACCTTGCTGTACTGCATATATCATCACCCCGGAAAATATGTAGCGCGGTGTATGCTTTTATTATTTCCGAACGGCGCGAAGATATGCAGGCAAAGGCGAAAGTTTTTGCGGCAATTTTGATTGACAAACAGGGACGAATGTGGTATAATTTAAGAACAAAGGAGGCTGGATATGGAAACACGAGTTGCTGTAATGGCAGTCATTGCGGATAACTATGATTCCTCCGAGCAGATAAACTCTATCCTGCACGAATACCGTGAATATATCATCGGCAGGATGGGCGTGCCGCACAGGGAAAAGAGCGTGAATGTGATCTGCGTTGCGATAGATGCTCCGCAGGACAAGATCAATTCTCTTGCAGGCAGGATCGGACGACTCAGCGGTGTGACCGCAAAGACACTTTATTCGGCAAGCTGAAAACTTAATAATATTTTATCTCCTGACGCTGAAATTTTATTGAGGCGAAAGCTTGATGAACTTACGAAACGACAGCCGCATTATAGGCTTGTGGTTTCATTGTGGGCAGTTTATCCGTCGGGATGAGCTGTTTTTTTGATGCAGACTTATCGACGAACAGCTGGGGGAAACCCTTTTGGAGAAGGGTTATCCCCCAGACCCCCTTCCTAAACCTTTTAAAGATTTTCGGCAATCGGAAGTTATACTCCCGACCACCGAAAATATCTAAGAGTTCAGAAAAAAGAGAGTTTGAAAGAAAACACTCCCAAGAGAATATCCTCAGCTGCTTGCAGATAAGACCGCATCCTCTCTGTATATTCGGAGAGTGAACGGTAGTTTTCTTTTGAAAGTTCTTTTCTTGGATTTTACTGTGAACTCTCACTACTTTTTCGTTATCGAGGGTCATAGATCCACGATGACGAAAAAGCAATAAAAGTTTTAGGGGTGGGGTTTGGGGAGCGACCCTTTTTCAAAAGGGTCCTTCCCGATCGTTTTCCGAGTATTTAGAAAGGTGTGATCGTATGGGACTTAATGATATACCCTCGGGAGAAAGGGTACACATAGGCTTTTTTGGCAGGCGCAATGCGGGGAAATCGAGCATTGTAAATGCTGTGACGAACCAAGGGCTGTCGCTTGTTTCCGATGTTGCGGGAACGACTACCGACCCTGTTTACAAGGCAATGGAGATACTGCCGATGGGACCTGTGGTGATAATCGACACGGCAGGTTATGACGACGAGGGAATGCTCGGCGAGATGAGAGTGAAAAGCACAAAGCAGGCGCTCAACAGGACCGATGTTGCGGTGCTTGTCGTTGATGCGTCGCTCGGCATGGGCGAGTGTGAGAAGGAGCTTGTCGAGCTGTTTTCGCAAAAGGATATCCCATACATCATCGCCGTGAACAAGACGGACATCACGCAGGGCGACATCACGGGCGAAAACTGCGTTTATGTCAGCGCCAAAACGGGCGAAGGCGTTTTTGAGCTCAAAGAAAAGATAGGCTCGCTTGCAGGCAAGCAGGAGCGTGAGGCTCGGCTCATCGGTGACAAGCTGGAAAGAAACGACCTTGTCGTGCTGGTCGTTCCGATAGACGAAAGTGCGCCTAAGGGCAGGCTTATCCTGCCCCAGCAGCAGATGATAAGAGACGTTCTCGATGCTGATGCGTGCGCTGTTGTTGTAAAGGACACCGAGCTTGCGGACACGCTTGCTTCGCTTGGCAAAAAGCCAAAGCTTGTCATCACGGACAGTCAGGCTTTTGCGCAGGTGAGCAAAGACACACCGCAGGACATAATGCTGACCTCGTTCTCTATCCTTATGGCGAGGTACAAAGGCTTTCTCGATACGGCTGTTGACGGCGCAAAGGCTATCGACAGTCTCAAAGACGGCGACAAGGTGCTTATCAGCGAGGGCTGCACGCACCACAGACAGTGCGGCGACATAGGCACGGTAAAACTGCCGAACTGGCTCAGAAAGCACACGGGCAAAAACATTGAGATAGCGACATCCTCGGGCAGAGAGTTCCCCGATGACCTTTCGGAGTTTGCACTTGTGGTACACTGCGGCGGCTGCATGCTGACACCGAAAGAGATGACATACAGAATGAAATGTGCGCTCGACCAGAACGTGCCGTTCACGAATTACGGCGTGGCTATCGCACATATAACGGGCATACTTAAAAGGAGCGTGGAGATCTTCCCGCACCTGTATGAGAAACTGTGAGTGATGATATGAAAAATACCGAGCTTATTGATATACTTGAAAAGGAAAGACATCTTGACAAAGAGCAGTGGGTGCAGCTTTTTGACACGTTTACGGACGAGGACAGGCAGTATGCTGCACAAAAGGCGGTAAAGGCTGCCACGGCGCAGTTCGGAAAGAACATCTTTATCCGAGGCATTGTCGAGTTTTCAAACATATGCAGGAATGACTGCCTTTACTGCGGCATAAGAAAGTCGAACACCAACTGCGAAAGATACAGGCTCACAAAGGCGCAGATACTTGATTGCTGCGATGCAGGCTACGAGTACGGCTTCCGCACGTTCGTGCTGCAAAGCGGCGAGGACGCAGGCTACGATACGGACACGCTCTGCGACATCGTTTCCTGCATCAAAAAAGCACATCCCGACTGTGCTGTTACGCTGTCGATAGGTGAGCTTTCGTATGACGATTATAAAAGGCTTTTTGATGCGGGTGCGGACAGGTATCTGCTGCGCCACGAGACCGCAAACGAAGAGCACTACAAAAAGCTGCACCCGAGCAATATGTCGTGGTCAAACAGAATGAACTGTCTGCGGCAGCTCAAAGAGATAGGCTATCAGACGGGCTGCGGAATGATGATAGGTGCGCCGTTCCAGACAAGTGAGGATCTGGCGCAGGACATGCTTTTCCTTGAAAGCTTCAAGCCCGAGATGATAGGCATGGGACCTTTCCTGCCGCACAAGGACACGCCGTTTGCAAACGAGCCGGCAGGCAGCTATGAGCTGACGCTGTTTCTGATAAGTCTGTGCAGGCTGATGATACCTGACTGTCTTATACCTGCGACAACGGCGCTGGGTACGATAAGACCTGACGGCAGGGAGAAGGGAGTTCTTTCGGGAGCGAACGTTATCATGCCTAACCTTTCGCCGATAGACGTGCGCAAAAAGTATCTGCTGTATGACGGCAAGATATGCACGGGAGATGAGTCGGCACAGTGCAGGGCATGTCTTGAAAGGCGCATGGAATCGATAGGATACAAGGTCGTAATTACAAGAGGAGATCACATAAGTTATGATAAAGATAGCGGTTTACGGTAAGGGCGGCATAGGCAAGTCCACGACCGTTTCAAACTTGGCTGTTGCGCTGGTGAGAAAGGGATATAGGGTGATGCAGATAGGCTGCGACCCGAAGGCTGATTCTACCTCGCTGCTCAACGGCGGAAAGAGGATAAAGACGGTGCTCGACCTTGTACGTGAAAAGGGCGACAAGTTTGAGCTTGAGGATATGGTCACGGTGAGCGAGGACGGCGTTTTCTGCGTTGAGGCAGGCGGACCGATACCGGGTCTTGGGTGTGCAGGGCGAGGAATTATCGCAGCGCTCGAGCGCCTTGAAAAGAAGGGCGCATATGAAAAATACAAGCCCGACATCGTGCTTTACGACGTGCTGGGCGACGTTGTGTGCGGCGGCTTTTCGATGCCGATGCACAAGGGCTATGCGCAGAAAGTTTTTATAGTTACATCGGGCGAGAAAATGGCTTGCTATGCGGCAGGCAACATCGCAATGGCGATAGAGAATTTCAAGGGCAGAGGCTATGCACAGCTCGGCGGACTGATACTAAACAGGAGAAACGTTGAGGACGAGCTTGAAAACGTGCAGACACTTGCTAAGGATTTCAATACCGTTATCGTTGGTGACCTTGAACGCAGCAAGCTGGTGCAGGAATGCGACAAGCTTGGCACTACGGTGATGAACAAATATCCTGACAGCAATATGGCAAAGCAGTATCTTGCACTTGCTGATGAGATCATG
>CAMYUO010000130.1 GCA_947302065.1 uncultured Clostridia bacterium
ACGGTGCATATTACGCTAAATTATATAGAAAATACGACCTTAATGGCGGGCATATAATAATCCTCAACCCAAAGAGCAGCCCGCACTATGAGGCTGACCTGCAGCAGGCTTTCTCTGCGCTCGGTGCGTGGGAGGGCGGCTTGCAGATAGGCGGCGGCATCAACGATGAGAACGCAGCGCTTTTCCTTGAAAAAGGCGCAAGCCACGTTATCGTGACGAGCTTTGTTTTCCGTGACGGACAGGTCGCATGGGAAAACCTTGAAAAGCTCGTTGGCGCAGTCGGAAAGCAGCATCTTGTGCTCGACCTTTCCTGCCGAAGCAAAGACGGCAGATACTACATCGTCACAGACCGCTGGCAGAAGTTCACCGACGTTGAACTGAACGAGAAAACGCTGGAGACGCTGTCGGGATACTGTGATGAGTTCCTTGTTCACGCAGCAGACGTTGAGGGCAAGGCAAAGGGCATACAGGATGACGTTGCAAGTCTGCTCGGGGAGTTCTCTCCTGTGCCTGCGACCTATGCAGGAGGCATCTCGGGCTTTGACGACCTTGAAAAGCTCAGAACGCTCGGGCGTGAAAAAATAGATTTCACAGTCGGTTCGGCACTTGATATTTTCGGCGGAAATATGAGCTTTGAGCGCACTGCGGCGTTCGGCAGATAGCGCAAGTTGGACAAATGCAACAATAATCTTGCGCATAAGCGGCGTTATTTGTAAGAAAAGTGTTTGCAATCTGCGCCTGTTTATGATATAATATATTGATAACTTTTTTAGCGAATCAATAGCGAAGGGAAGAGGTTTTATGGCAAAACTGCGTGTAGCAGTCATCTTCGGAGGAAAATCCAATGAACACGATATTTCTTGTGTTTCCGCAACACACGTCATCAAGAGCATCTCAAAGGAGAGATATGACGTTGTCTGCATAGGCATCACAAAGAAAGGTCATTGGCTCAGATACATAGGCGATGTTGAGGATATCGCAACGGGCGCATGGGAAAAGCACCGTGATAACGTGCCCTGCGTGCTCAGCCCGGACCCTGTTGATAAGGGATTTCTTGCAATGGGTGAGGACGGCGATGTCAGCCACGTCAAAGTTGACTGTGTGTTCCCGGTGCTGCACGGCAAAAACGGCGAGGACGGAACTATACAGGGCTTGCTTGAAATGGCTCAGATTCCGTTCGTCGGCTGTGACCTTATCAGCTCAGCAAACTGCATGGACAAGGAGCTGACACACACTATCCTCGACGCGCATGGAATCAAGACAGCACCGTTCGTGCCTATCTGCTTCTTTGAGCTTTCACAGCTCGATGAAAAGTGCCCTGAAATGGAACAGAAGCTTGCTTACCCGATGTATGTAAAGCCTGCGAACTGCGGTTCGTCGGTCGGCATCTCAAAGGTCAAAGACCTTGAGAGCCTCAAAAACGGCATCAAAATGGCATTTGCGCACGACAAGAAAGTCATCGTCGAGCAGGAAGTTGTCGGCATCGAGTGTGAGTGCGCCGTTATGGGCAACGAAAGACCTGTCGTTTCGGCAGTCGGCGAGATAAGCGCAGCAAATGAGTTCTATGATTACGATGCAAAGTATAACAACGACGCATCAAAGACATATATCCCTGCAAGGATATCCGAAGAAAACTCTGACAATATCCGTTCGACAGCGCTTCGTGCATACAGAGCAATGGGCTGCTGCGGACTTTCGAGAGTTGATTTCTTCCTGTGCAAAGACGGCACAGTCGTTCTCAATGAGATAAACACAATGCCCGGTCATACGCCTATCAGCATGTATCCTCAGCTTTTCGCTTATGAGGGAATGACCTTTGAGCGTCAGGAGGATAAGCTTATAAGACTTGCACTTGAAAGAGCGGGAGTTGACTATGAATAATTCGGCTATCGGCGTTTTTGATTCGGGTGTCGGCGGACTTACCTGCGTTGACGAGCTGAGAAAGCTGATGCCGAAAGAGAACATCGTTTATCTCGGCGACACCGCAAGGATACCTTACGGCACAAAGAGCAAGGATACGATATATTCCTACGCAAAACAGGATATTGCTTTTCTTGAACAGCACGATGTCAAGATGATACTCGTTGCCTGCGGCACGGTGTCTTCGGTCATGATGTCGATGCCTGTTTTCGAGGACAGCAGAACGCAGCTTCGCAGCGGAGTTGTTCTGCCGGCGGCGCACGCTGCCTGTGCAGCGACAAGGAACAAGCGCATCGGCGTTATCGGCACGAGCGCGACGATAAAAAGCGGCAGCTACGGCAAGGTGATCCGTGAGATAATGCCCGACGTCAAAGTCGTCGGCATGGCTTGCCCGATGTTCGTTCCGCTGGTCGAAAACGGATATACCTCAAAGGACTGCGAGCCTGCAAGATTCTTTGCACAGGAATATCTTGAAATAATGAAAAAAGAACAAGTGGATACGCTAATTCTCGGCTGCACGCATTATCCGCATCTTAGCGAGCTTATCCGTGACATAATGGGCGATGATGTTACGCTGATATCGTCAGGTGCAGAGCTTGCAAAGCACGCACTCAAAACGCTGAGCTTCAACGATGCTCTCTGCGATGAACAGCAGCAGGGCGGACTGGAGCTTTACTGCACCGACAGCGAGGAGCTTTTCAGAGAGAATGTTGAAAAGCTGATGAGCACCGACATCAACGCCAAGATATCAAAATGCACCCTGAAACTCTGAGGAGGAGACAAATTGTTAAAACAGGACGTTTCAATGAAGCTGATAAGCAGCCAGTCCGACGGCGACAACAAGGAATCGACCGAGCTGATATCGAGAGCTATATATGAAAAGACCCAGAGCGGCTACAAGCTGACATACGATGAGTCGGAAGCAACGGGCTACGACGGCGCAACGACAACTATCGAGCTGTTTGACGGCAAGAAGGTCGTTATGTCGAGAAGCGGCAGCGTGACCTCGAACCTTATCGTCGAGCTGGGCAAAAAGCACCACTGCGTTTACGGAACGCCCTACGGCGATCTTATGGTGGGTGTCAATGCCAACTATATCCGCTCAAACCTTGACGACAACGGCGGAAAGCTCGATTTCAAGTATGTTATCGACGTCAATTCCAGCTATGTGGGCGATTTTGACATATCTATCGAAGTAAAATAGAGAGGACGAATAAAATGACTGACCTGATAAATGAAGCATTTTCACAGACAAAAGAGCTTGTTATGCAGGCGCTTGGCGAGCTTGTGGCAGACGGCACTTTCCCGGCTGAGCCTATACCTTCATTCAACGCAGAGATACCTGCTGATGCAAAGAACGGCGACATTTCGACCAATGCCGCAATGATATGCGCAAGACCTTTCAAGAGCAATCCGAGGGCTATCGCTCAGAAGATAACCGAAAAGCTCAGACTTGAAGGTACCTGCTTTGAGAGATGCGAGGTCGCAGGACCCGGATTCATCAACTTTTTCTTCTCGCCAGAGTGGTACGGCAAGGTCATCGGCGCAGTGCTTGCTGAAAAAGAAAACTACGGCTGCACAGATATGGGCAAGGGCAAAAGAGTGCTCGTTGAGTTCGTATCTGCAAACCCGACAGGACCTATGCACATAGGCAATGCCCGCGGCGGCGCTATCGGCGACTGTCTTGCGGCTGTGCTTGAAAAAGCTGGCTACGAGGTAGAAAGAGAGTTCTATGTGAACGATGCGGGCAACCAGATAGAAAAGTTCGGCAAGTCGCTTTCTCTGCGTTATATGCAGATATGCAGCGAGGCAGGACAGGCTGTTGTAGGCAAAAACCTTGATATAGAAGATTTCTGCAAGGAGATATATGGCGAGGACGGAAACAGGGCAGAGTTCCCGATGCCCGATGACGTTTATCTCGGAATGGACATTATCGCTCACGCAAAGAATTTCTATGATAAGTTCGGCAAAGACGCTGCGGACAAGTCCGAGGAGGACAGGCGCAAGGCGCTCGTTGATTTTGCACTGCCCGTTAATATCGACGGACTGCACAGAGACCTTGAAAAGTACCGCATCACATACAACACCTGGTTCAGAGAGAGTACACTGCACAATGACGGCTCTGTAAAAGAGATAATCGAAAAGCTCAAGGCAAGCGGTCATACCTATGAGCAGGACGGTGCACTCTGGTTTAAGACAACCGATTTCGGTGACGAAAAGGACAGAGTTCTCGTGCGTGAGAACGGCATCCCGACCTATCTCGTTCCCGATATCGCTTACCATTACAATAAACTCGCTGTGCGTGGCTTTGATAAGGCAGTCGACATTTTCGGCGCTGACCACCACGGCTACATCGCAAGAATAAAGGCTTCGATGACAGCACTCGGCGTTGACGAGAAAAAGCTGGACATCGTTATTATGCAGATGGTGCGCCTTGTGAGAAACGGCGAGGTCTACAAGCTGTCAAAGCGTTCGGGCAAGGCTATCACGCTCAACACGCTGCTTGACGAGATACCGATAGATGCAGCAAGATTCTTCTTCAATCTGCGTGAGCCTAACTCTCAGTTCGATTTTGACCTCGACCTTGCGGTATCCGAGTCGAGCCAGAACCCTGTTTACTATGTTCAGTATGCACACGCTCGTATCTGCTCGGTACTCAAGAAGCTGGCAGAGGAGGGCACCGAGATAAAACCTTTCGATGAGGCATCAGCTAAACTGCTCGAAACAGGCGAGGAAAAAGAGATCGTAAAGCTGCTTGCTAACCTGCCGGGCGTTATCAACGAGGGCGCAAGGAATTACGACCCTGCGAAAGTTACCAAGTATGTTATCGACCTTGCAACGCTGTATCACAAGTTTTACAATTCCTGCCGTATCAAAGGCGAGGCGGAGGAGCTTATGCAGGCGAGGATCTCGCTTTCACTTGCTGTTAAGCAGGTGATCGCAAATATTCTCGATATGCTCAAGATAACCTGTCCGGAGTCAATGTAATGGCTGCATTTTTCAAATCTCTTTCAGTAGTTCAGTGGATACTTCTCGTTCTGGAAACACTGCTGATAGTCTGGTTTGCGATCGCATTTCTGAAGATGGGCAACCTGTTCGGCGGTGCGGTCTGCCTGCTGGCAATGGCGATGACTCTGAAATGGAGCTGGTTTTCTAAGCACATCAGGAGTCTCGGTTCAAGCACTGTGGGAAAGGGCGTGCTGATATGCGCCTGCATCGTGCTTGCTGTGGCGGTCATATACATCGTGATACTCAACGTCATGATGGCAAAGGCGGTAGCAAACAAGCCCGACAAGCCTAACGCTGTGGTCGTTCTCGGCTGTCAGGTCAGAGGCACGAGCCCGTCAAAGATGCTGCGCCGCAGACTTGAAGCTGCAAAGCAGCTGCTCGATGAATACCCCGATGTCAAGTGCATCGTCTCGGGCGGAAAGGGCAGCGACGAGCAGATCAGCGAGGCGGAGTGCATGCGCAATTATCTTGTGGAAAACGGCATATCTGCCGACAGGATAATCATGGAGGACAAGTCGACGACGACTTTTGAAAACCTGAAATTCTCGCTGGAAAAGCTCGACGAGCTTGGTCTGGGCCGTGACATTACGATAGTCACCGACGGCTATCACCAGTACCGTGCCGCACTTATCGCAAAGGAACAGGGCGCAGGCGAGGTCACGAGCTGCTGTGCAGATACCGAGTTCCGAATGATGGCGACCTACTGGGTGCGTGAATGGTTCGGACTGACAAAGTTCTTTATCTTCGGCACATAATAAATAAAAAACAGGCTGCTGTACAAAAATCTGTACAGCAGCCTTTGTTGTGCTATTAAGTCTTATTCTTCGTTTGCGTTGTTGATAGCCGACAGCAGCGCTCTTATCGAGGAAACGATGATGTCGGAGTGTCTGCCTGCGCCCCAGAATGTCTTTCCGTTCTTGGAGATAGAAACGTAGGAAACAGCCTCGGAGTTAGTCTTTCTTTCGATAGCGTGCTCCTGGTAGGTCTCAAGAGTGAACTCAAAGCCGATAGCCTTGCGCAGTGCGTTTGCAACAGAGTCGAGACGTCCGTTGCCCTCGCCCTCGTAGATCTC
>CAMYUO010000131.1 GCA_947302065.1 uncultured Clostridia bacterium
TATACAACGTCGCCCTCTGTGGCTGTTATCTGCGCACCCGAGCCTTTTGAAGGGTCAAGCGTTGCCGTGCCGTTTACTATCTTCAATGTGTGAGGTATCTTCTTGAATATCGGGGTGATAGTAACTGTGCCGCTGAATCTGTATCTGCTCTTGTTGCTGTTCCACAGCACGATATACCCGAACATCTTCTCATACGCTTCATCGGGCAGGTGGAACGAAAACGTGTTTTCTTCCGGTGTCTGAGTAAATGTTTCACTGTATGCAGGCTTGGTGCTGCCGGCAGTGTTATCCGTAAAGGATATATCATACTTTATCTCATATCCTTCAAAGGTCATGCCGTCGGGTGTTTTATCCGCAGCGATCGTGGCATCTTTTGATCTGTCAACATTGCCCATGATAGTTGACGAGATACCGTCAGTTCTTGTAACGGTATTTCCGTTTCTGAGCGTAAATGTGATAGAACCGCTGAACGCCGGGATACTATACGGAACTTTATCTACAATAGCATCAAGAGCCTCGAAGTTGATATTCCAATGATTCGCATATTCCTCGGCTTTTGTGCCGGTGTAGCCGTAGATAGTTGCATCATCTGCGATCTCCTCAAAGGAATTGCTGCCTATATCGGTAACAGTTTTCGGAATGTATATCCTGCTGAGGCTTGTACATCTGTAAAAAGCGTGATTGCTGATCGTGGTGACACTTGCAGGGATATTGACAGCCTTAAGTTTCTTACAGCCGAAAAACGCCTGTGCGCCTATCAGCGTTACTCCTGTCTCGATATATATATCTTCAAGAGTTTCATGCTCATAGAAAGTCCTCTGTCCGAGTGTTTTCAGAGTTTTGGGAAGATCAACTCTCTTGAGCTTTTTAAACTTTGCAAATGTCGGAGTAAAGTCATTGCCGTCAAGTTCACACGCTATGTGTGTGACATTGTGCGTGTATCCGTAAACATTATCGGTGACTGTCTCCGGCACTGTGATCCGGGTGATGTCGTTTGACGCATCACTGTCGTCATCTCTGCCAAGCGTATCCCTGACCGAAATGATGTGCGCATCACCGCTCCCTCCGTTTTCGAGCGTAAATACCCACTCGAGACCGGTCTTCTGGTCAAGAAACGAGAACCTGCGCTCAGCAGCCTCTGCTGTCATCATACCGTCCGGCAGCAGCGGCAGAAGCGTGAATACCAGCAGTAATGCTGTCACGAACGAAACTGCTCTTGTTTTCAGTCTTTGCATTTGCTTTTCCCCCTTGATAGTGTTTGCTTTATAAAATGCACGACGACCCGCACACGCAGTGCTATGCGGGCATCACTGCATATTAGTTGACCTGTTCTTTTCTCTTTGCCTTTGAGCCGAAAAGCACACGGATATACCTCGATTTGTCCACTGCGGCGCACAGCGCAAAGGTCAGCGGATAGCATATAACCAGCGTCAGCACAAAGTTTGCGATGCTGCCCTGCCCTGCCCTGCCGAGAAAATACTGGCACAGCACGACGAGCGGATAATGCAGGATATAGAATACATACGACACCCTCGCATTGAATCCCGAGAACCTGCCCGTAAAATCGAGATGGTCGTGCGCAATCGCCATGAGCGCACCCACGCCGAACAGGAACGCTGCATAATTGCAAACAGTGTTGAGCGTTCCCAGACCGCCGATAAAGATAAATATGGCGGTGTTTGCGATGCCTGCCGCAAGAAATGCCAGCGTGAGCGGTATCCTGAACTTTGCAAAGCTCTTTGCGAATGACGGCTGACTGAAAAAGTAATAGCCGAGCAGATAAACACAAAGATATGTCGGCACTCGCTTTCCGAGTATGTCGATATCGAACATCGCAGCAGCCGCTATTGTCAGCACCACGCCGACGATGACCGCCTTTGTGCCGCTTTCGTCCACATTTCCGATGAGCTTTATTATCACGCAGGACAGCAGCGATATTATTATCAGCACCCCGAGGAACCAGAAGTGTCCGAGGGTGAAACCGCCGTCATATCCCGAAAGGTCTGTGAACCTTGTAAAGTACACGCCGTAGTGCTCAAAGAAATTGCCGCCGTAACCGTTATGGCTGACATCTGCGATATAGCTCATTATCGGATCGATCACCAGCAGACCGGATACGAACGGTATGCCGAGCCTTATGAATCGCTCTTTGATGAACGTGCCGTATCCGCGCTTTTGCAGCGAATACCTTGCCGACACGCCTGCAAGCAGGAACATCAGCGGCATGAACCACGGGCTGATGAACGACACTATCGCCGCGATCGGCCTGACCTCGTCAAAGAAGATGTAGTTCGCTTCATTCCATGTGTTATACGCCATAGCTGCGTGATACAGCACCAGCAGCGACACCGTCAGCCAGCGCAGATTATCTATATAATGTATACGCTTGTTCATTATGCTACCCCGGTTTTATCTGTCATGCGCTTGCCTGTTTTATGCTGCTCACCAGCGAACTTGGCACAGCGCCCGTTCCGCCGAAAACGTATATCCTGTCGGCAGACTTTGCTTTGAGATAAGATGTCTGATCAGCACTGAGCTTGCCGTTTGCAAGGCAGATAGCCGCTGCCCTGCTCGCTGCAAACACACCGCCTGCGAGCGCATCGGGGAAATCGGTTCCCGTTGCCACGCCAATGCAGCCGCCGTTGAGTATCTCGCTGAATTCTTTGTTGACCGCAATGCTGGTCTTGTATCTGTTCTCACCTGCAACACGCCTTATCCTCGTGCCGTTGAGAGTATTCTTCACGTATTGCTCCATATTTTCGGAGATAACGCCCGTTCCGCCTATTATCCATGCGTCGTAAACGCATCCCCTGCGGTAAAGCTCTTTTAAATAATCGGCAGTTTCCGCATCAGGCTCATCGCCCTTTTGCAGATAGATTATCAGCATATTCATTAACGCCGCAGCAGAGCTTGCCGAAAGTGCATCTGCATAATCATTGCCATATGCAAAGATCATATACGTCGGTGCGGCAGACATGCTCTTTGCTATCTTTATCGCTGTGCCGTAACGGGTATCACCGTACAGGCGCTCGACCGTCAGCTTGCTGTTTTTGAGAGTCTGTTCTATATTTGCGCTGACAGCACCCGTTCCGCCGAGTATGATGACTTTCTTTGCACCGAGCCTTTTTATCTCGTTGAATGTCACCGCTGCAAGAGTATTTGACGGCGTGAGCAGTATCGGCGCTTTGTTCTTGTATGCAAGCGGAACGCCTGCAAGCGCATCGGCATAGCTCTCACCGCTTGCCAGCACGACTGTCTGAGCCGATGTATAGCTTTGCTTTGAGATGCTCACCGCTGTTTCATATCTGTTTTTTCCGAAAAGGCGTTTTACTTCAAGACCCGGAACAATGTGCATGTCTCTGGCAGCGATTCCGTCGGGCTGATATACACAGCCATACATCATCCTTATGCTGTCGGGCGTCTCGATGTGGCAGTTTGTAAAATTCAGTCCGCCGTCGAAATCACTTATCGCTGATGCTGTCGCCTTTATTGTAACATCGGAGTTTGTGACGCTCAGCACAGGGTCACTTCCCTGCCCGTTGAATCCCATTGCTCCATCAATTGTCATCGTGGCATTGGTTATGCTTATGACAGGCTTGACCGTTTTGTCGCTCTGGCAGAAGATAACTGCATAGTTTTTGCCCGATCTGAGAGTCAGCCTGCCTCCCGATGTCTTGATATTCGTGTCGGCGTCAAGGCGCATGACAGCACGGTATGAGTTTTCAAGCGTGATGTTTCCCTGCGATGCTATCGTCAGTCCCTTGATACTGCTGCGGATAAGCTCGTTCGGTCTCATACTGAGGCTCTTTTGAACGTCAGCGTTTTTGTGCTGTCGTTGTAGCTCACCGCACCGTTGCCGAGAATATCGCCGCAGTTGCTGCTCGTCACCCGTATGTCCGCTACGAACAGGTCATATGACGTTGCCGCACTCGCCTTGATGCCGCCCTGCCCGAACAGACCTGTCAGAGCAAAAGCCACCGCAAATGCCGTGATGAATGATACTGTCCTTGTCAAAAATCTTTTCATACTGACCCTCCTTTAGTACATTGATTTTACTAAGTATATCACACCGCTTGCGTTTAGTCAACAAAAAACGTTCTCCCTGCAATTTACAGAGAGAACGCTTGGTTTTGAATTTTAGAATTTGAGAGTTTTGAGTCTCTCCATAGCCTCGACAGTTCTGTCCTTGTCGCCGAATGCGGTGAGTCTGAACCAGCCCTCGCCGTTCTTGCCGAAGCCTGCGCCTGGTGTGCCGACTACGTTTATCTTTTCAAGAAGCAGGTCGAAGAAATCCCAGCCGCCCATGTTGTCAGGACACTTGAGCCAGATGTACGGGCTGTTCTTTCCGCCTGTGTACTTGATGCCCAGCTCGTCGAGAGCCGCACCGATTATCTTTGCGTTGTTCTTGTAATACTCGATGTTCTCTCTTGTCTGCTTGATGCCTTCCTCGCTGAACACAGCCGCAGCTGCGCACTGAACAGGATAGGACACGCCGTTGAACTTGCTGCCCTGACGTCTGCCCCAGATGTCTGCAAGCTTTACGTCACTGCCGTCTGATGCCTTGACAACAAGCTCGCTCGGAACTACCGTGTAGCCGCAGCGCATACCTGTAAAGCCTGCTGTCTTTGACAGTGAGCACATCTCGATAGCGACTTCCTTTGCGCCTTCGATAGCGAAGATAGAACGTGGAACGTCTTCATCGGTGATGAAAGCCTCATATGCGCTGTCGTAGATGATAACAGCATTGTTCTTCTTAGCGTAAGCAACCCACTCTTTCAGCTGGTCGTATGTGTAAGCCGAGCCTGTCGGGTTGTTTGGCGAACACAGATAGATAAGGTCGCACTTTACGCTGTCATCAGGCATAGCCGCAAAGCCGTTTTCCTCATTTGAATCTGCAAAGATTATCTTTCTGCCGCACATACTGTTGGTATCAACATAAACAGGGTAAGCAGGGTCTGTGATGAGCACAGTGTTGTCGTTGCCGAAAATGTCAACGATGTTTCCGCAGTCGGACTTTGCGCCGTCGTTTATCCTGATGTCTGATGCAGGCACGTCAACGCCGAAGGATTTGTAATATCCCGAAACTGCCTCACGCAGAAAATCATATCCTGCGCCCGAGTCCTCATAGCCCTTGAACGTCTCCTTGACGCCCATTTCGTCAGCGCCCTTTTTCATTGCTTCAACTACGCACTTTGCGATAGGCAGCGTAACGTCGCCGATACCCATTCTGATGATGTCGGCATCGGGATGCTCTGCCTTGTAGGCGTTGATCTTCTTTGCGATGTTGATGAAAAGATAGTTCTTTTCAAGCTTTAAAAAGTTTTCATTGATCTGTGGCATTTTACTTTACTCCTTACTAACCTTTATCATATTACTGTCTTGCCAGAGAATACGGTCACGGCGTCACCTGTGAGATAAACTGCATCGTCTGTATAGCGTATCTTCAGCGTGCCGCCTCTGAGCAGAACGGTGATGTCCTTATCCTTTTCGCAGAAGCCGTTGAGAACTGCCGCAACTGCTGCTGCGCAAGCGCCTGTTCCGCAAGCCCATGTTTCGCCCGAGCCTCTTTCCCATACACGCATTTTCAGCGTGTTCTCGTCAATGACCTTGATGAACTCGGTGTTGACTCTCTCAGGGAATATCTCGTTGTGTTCAAATTCCGGACCGTACTTTTCGATGTCAAAATCATCAACGTTGCTTACAAAAGTAACAGCGTGCGGGTTGCCCATTGAAACGCAGGTGATACCGAAATCCCTGTCGATTATATGCACCTGTCTGTCAACGACAGTGCCGTTCTCGTCAGCATCAAGAGTAACAGGTATCTGTGCAGGCTCAAGTATCGCCTTGCCCATGTTTACGGTCGCACCGTCCACCTCGCCGTAATGTCTGGTGAGGGTTATCTTCATGATGCCCGAAAGCGTCTCGACGGTCATATCGTCCTTGTCAACGATGCCGTTGTCACGCATGAACTTGGCAACGCATCTGATGCCGTT
>CAMYUO010000132.1 GCA_947302065.1 uncultured Clostridia bacterium
GCCGAGGGCAAGTTCGGTCTGTATGAGCCGATCCACGGCTCCGCTCCCGATATCGCGGGACTCGGAATCGCCAATCCGCTCGCGACTATACTTTCGGTAGCTATGATGCTCCGCTATTCTCTCGATCAGGGCGAGGCTGCTATACAGGATTCGCTGAAATACTGGGACAGCCTTGGCATACTGCACTACGGTGTTTACGCCGATCAGGCTGACTGTGACAACATCAAGACAAAAGAGATAAACGGCATCAAGTTCGCTTTTGTCGGATACATGGAGCACACAAACGGTCTTTCGCTGCCTGAGGGTGCAAAGGCAACCTACATCAGGCTCGCAGAGGAAGAAAAGGTAAAGGCACAGATCCAGAAGGCTGATAAAATGGCTGACGTTGTAGTTGTTTCGTGTCACTACGGCACAGAGATCTCCAACGAGCTGAACGCTCAGCAGGAAACGATCACACCGAAGCTCGTTGAGTGGGGTGCAGATCTTATCATCGGCACACAGGCTCACGCACTGAGCACAAGCCAGTACATTGACAAGGCAGACGGCACAAAGGCATTCGTTTTCTACGGTCTGGGCAACTTCCTCAACACGATGGACGACAAGAATTCTGTCATCGGTCTGATGGGCAAGCTCAACGTTGTAAAGGATAAGAACACCGGCAAGGTATCATTTGAGAACGTAAAGTGCATACCCGTCATCTCACACTTTGAAGGTCTTAACTGGGAGAGCGACTGGTACAACTGCACTATTTATCCTTACGCAAAATACACCGACGAGCTTTTTGCAAAGCATTATGTCGCATCTCACGGCTTCACGAGGAGTTATGTTGACAGCGTGCTTTCGACATATGTTCCGAAAGAATTTCTCAGCATAGAGTAATAAACAGATAAGGAGCTTTCCGCACGATGCGGTCAGCTCCTTTTTTGCACTCAAAAAAGGACTGCCCGACATGATAGGTGCTGTGATGATGATAGGCGCTGCGATATTCAGCGTCACGGAAAGGGTCAAGACCAAGACTTAGTTTCCTTACTGTTATTATAACAGATTATCAGTGCAATTACAAATACCTATATCAAATACTCTGCTATACATTTTGAGTATATGCAAAAAGGACTGCCCGGAATGAGCAGTCCTTGAATTTTACTGTGTGACTTTATTTTTCGACAGCGCAATAGCTTCATCAAAGCTCATAGGCTTTGCTTTGAGGTAGCCCTGAACGACATCGCAGCCGTACTCTTTGAGCTTATCATACTGTCTCTGCGTTTCAACGCCTTCGGCGATGATGTAGCAATTGAGCAGGTGACCCATCGAGATTATGGCTCTGACGAACTCATCGTTATCGTCGCCGCTGAGTGTGTCGATGAACACTTTGTCGATCTTGAGCACATCTATCGGCAGTTTATGCAGATAGCTAAGCGAGGCAAATCCTGTGCCGAAATCGTCGAGCGCAATCCTTACGCCGATGCCCTTGAGTGCGTTGAGCACTTCGGTTGCGACCTCTATCGAGGAGATGAACAGGTTCTCTGTAACCTCGATGACGAGATTGTTTGCAGGGAAGCCTGTATCAGAAAGGCACTTTTTGACGGAGCGCAGGAAATCACTGCTGAGCATGAACGCAACAGAGACATTGACCGAGACGAGAATGCTCGGGTCTGAATCTACCGCAGGTTTCATCTTCTCCATCGACTTTTGCATTACCCACTTGTCGATATAGCTGATGTAGTTGAGCTTTTCTGCGATACGGATATACTCATACGGCGGGATAAGCTCGTCGTTCTCGCCCTTGAATCTGATAAGCGTTTCATAGCCCGAGAGCTTATCGGTCTTTGCATTGAACAGAGGCTGGTAGACCAGCTGGAAACGCTGTGCATTGACGGCGGTCTTGACAAAGTTCTCGCCCTCGACGTCTGCGTTCATTATCTCCATCTGCTGCTGAGTGAACAGGCATATCTGATGCTTGCCCTCACTCTTTGCGTTATACATCGCAGTATCGGCATAGCGCAGGAGTATCGAGGAATCCTTTGAGTTGTCGGGATAGAACGAAACGCCTATGCTTGCGGTGATGTAGAAATCCTTATTGTTGATAAGGAACTTTTCTTTGAGTGTATACTGGTATCTCTCAACAAGAGTCTTGACCTCGGACGACTGTTTATATCCGCTGATGATAAGTGCGAACTCGTCGCCGCCGAGACGTGCAAGGAAATGCTTTTCGCCGAGTATGCTGTTCCAGCGCCTTGCTATCTCGATAAGGACACGGTTGCCGTAATCGTGACCCATGGTATCGTTGATGTTTTTGAAGTTGTCGATATCTATGAATGCGACAGCGAAAAGCTCGTCACGTCCGATATATTCCTGAAGTTTCTGGTTGAATGCACGGCGGTTAGGAAGATTCGTAAGTGAATCGGTATGCGCCATTTCGTCGAGCCTTTGCTCGTTTTCTTTGATACGCTTCATGCCGTAGTGCAAAAGCAGAACGTTGCCAAGGCTTATGAGGACTATCGGCAGGGACGGCAATGCACTGCCGAGCTTTTTGATAACGATGACAAGTATCATCCACGTGACGTTTACACACAATATGCCGATCGCTGTTTTGAATCCTCGTTCACCTGCGAGCACAACAAGGATTATGCAGGTAAGGAACTGGAAGTTTGCAAACACGCCGCAGAGGCTCTGTGCCGGGATAACGTATGCGCCAAGAACGATCGGCTCTTTCCTTGCGCTGAAGATCATCATGCAGACCTGCATAAGAATATAAATGAGCACGCAGATCACGATGATCGTATTGGTCATTTTATTGCTTCTTTTGCCCATACGCTCCTCCTTTCGCCTTGATAACTATTTAAAATATTATATCATACAAATAGTTCTATTTCAAGCACAATTTGTTGACAGGGCAGGTCAATTGTGCTATAATCATCAAGTGAGTGATAGTAAAAGAATAGTTGAAAAGCGGATTTTAGGCGCTTTGCAGGACAAAGGAGCAGTGATTTCACAATTATGAAATCAATAATAAAAACAAAATCAGAAAAGATGTTACTAACAGTTAACATACAAAATGACAAGCTGGAGAGCATAAAAAAAATTTTTGAGTCTCACGGCGGAAGAGTCATCGACGTTTCTGCATCAGACGGTGCTGAGAAACTCGGATACCTTTTCGGGTTCGGCGGCTTTACGGCGAGCGGTGAAAAACGTGACGTGACCGATGAGTTGGCTGTGTTCTCGGGCATCGGCGGAACAGAGCTCAACGGGATACTCAGAGAGCTTCGTGCGGCAGGGATAAGCATACCGCTGAAAGCGATCTGCACGGCATACAATCAGAGCTGGGCGCTTTGCGATCTGGCTTGCGAACTTAAAAAGGAGCACGAAATGATGAACGGAGGCGGTAAAGGTGAGTAAGCGCAACAAGGCGATACTGCTCATCATTCTGTCGGCATTTAGCTTTGCATTCATGTTTGCATTCGTGCATTTGTCCGGTGATCTGCCGACGATGCAGAAAGTATTTTTCAGGAATTTCGTAGCGTTGTTCTTTGCGCTGGGCGTGATGAAAAAGAATCACATCAGATTCGGCTGCAAGAACAAAAAGAACTCGGCAATACTTTTCGTGAGGGCGTTTGCAGGGTCACTTGGAATGGTCGCAAACTTTTATGCGATAGACGTGCTGGTCATTTCAGATGCCTCGATACTCAACAAGATGTCGCCGTTTTTCTGCGTGGTATTCTCGTATCTTTTCCTCAAAGAAAAGCTGACGATGTTCAATCTGCTGACGATAATCGGAGCATTTATCGGAGCGCTGTTCGTTATCAAGCCGACATTTGCAAACGCTGATCTGTTTGCCTCGGTAATGGGTTTCCTCGGCGGAATGAGCGCAGGTCTTGCTTACACATGCGTGAGATATCTCGGCTCGCACGGCGAAAAGGGACCGATGATAGTTGCATATTTCTCGGCATTTTCCTGTCTGCTGGCGCTGCCGTGGCTGATATTTGACTTCCACCCGATGACGTGGTGGCAGCTGCTTTGCCTGATTGGTGCTGGTTTTGGTGCTGCAGGCGGACAGTTTGCGATAACGGCTGCA
Organism: uncultured Clostridia bacterium; assembly: GCA_947302065.1. Taxonomy (GTDB): domain Bacteria; phylum Bacillota; class Clostridia; order Oscillospirales; family Ruminococcaceae; genus Hominimerdicola. Next base: position 4,073 of record CAMYUO010000132.1, read on the forward strand.
TACAGCAACGCACCTGCAAAGGAGATCTCGGTATTTGACTACACGCAGATAATCTTCACGGCGTCGCTCGGATTTCTGATGTTCGATCAGATACCTGACGTCTGGAGTTTCCTTGGCTATATTATAATAGTATCAATGGCAGTCATCGTTTTCATTTACAACAACAGAAAAGACAAGCACGCTGCGCAGGAAACAGAGCCTGCAAGCGAACCTGCCGAAAGCAAATAGACACAAAAAAGCCCCGAAAAATCTCGGGGCTTTGATTTTTTATGCTCTTGTGTCTGCGATGAATCTCTTGAGGTCCTGTGCGTTGGAGCACTTTTCAAGAGCAACGTCCATCGAGATCGTTCTGGACTTAACGAGCTTAGCAAGCTCCTGGTCCATGGTCTGCATTCCCTGTGCTTTACCTGTCTGCATAGCGGATCCGATAAGGTGAACCTTATCGTCACGGATCATAGCCTTGATAGAGTCGGTAGCGTTAAGGATCTCACAGCAAGCTACACGGCTTGTTCCGTCAAATGTACGGCAAAGTGTCTGAGTACAGATACCTACGAGTACAGATGCGAGCTGTGTTCTGATCTGATGCTGCTGGTGAGCAGGGAAAACGTCGATGATACGGTCGATGGTAGAAGGAGCGTCCGTTGTATGAAGTGTGCTCATTACAAGGTGTCCTGTTTCGGCTGCAGTTACAGCGGCTTCGATAGTCTCAAAGTCTCTCATTTCTCCTACGAGTATGATATCCGGGTCCTCACGAAGAGCGGCACGGAGTGAAAGCGAAAAGCTCGGTACGTCAGGACCAACCTCTCTCTGGTTAACCATACATCTCTTATGAGCGTGCATGTACTCGATAGGGTCCTCGACTGTGATTATGTGAGCTGACTTATGGATATTAACATAGTCGATCATAGCTGCAAGAGTTGTTGACTTACCGGAACCGGTAGGACCTGTTACGAGCACGAGTCCTCTTGGTCTCATAACGAACTCTGCAAGTACAGGAGGAAGGTTAAGGTCGGTAAGTGTCGGGATATCGTTTCTCAGAAGACGGATAGCGATAGCCGTTGATCCTCTCTGACGGTATACGTTTACACGGTGACGGAAACCTCTTGTAGATACGAACGTAAAGTCGGTATCGATGTGATCCTTGATCTGCTGTCTCTGCTTATCATTACACATATCTTTTGTAATGTTCTGGATTTCGATCTCGGTCATATCAGGATATGAGGAAAGCTTTCTCAGGTTACCGCCCTGTCTAACGATAGGTGGGATACCTACCGTGAAGTGAAGGTCCGAGCATCCCAGAGCTCTTGCCTCATCAAGAATTTTGTTAATGTCCACTGCCATTGTGTTTTACCTCCAATTTATAGAATTTTAAATCAGGATCAGACTGCATATGTTACACGAACAAGCTCATCCATAGATGTTACGCCGCTCTGCACGAGCTTAGAAACGTTATCTCTAAGCAGCAGAGTTCCCTCTTCCTTTGCAAGCTCTGCGATCTCGTCAGCCTTTGCGCCTGATGTGATGAGCACCTGCATTCTCGGGGTTGCAAGAAGGATCTCATGGATAGCGGTACGTCCGTTATAACCTGTATTTTTGCACTTCGGGCAGCCACCTGCATCGTAGATCATTACCGAGTGGTCGATACCCATGAGCTTTTCTTCCTCAGGAGTTGACATTCTCGGCTTTTTGCACTCAGGACAAAGTGTCTTTGTAAGACGCTGTGCCACGATGCCGATAAGTGATGTAGCTACCATGTATGCTTCAACGCCCATGTCCACAAGTCTTGTTACTGTGGAAGCAGCGTCGTTTGTATGCAGTGTGGAGAGCACAAGGTGTCCCGTGATAGCCGCTCTGATAGCGATCTCGGCTGTCTCGGTATCACGCATTTCTCCGACCATTAT
>CAMYUO010000133.1 GCA_947302065.1 uncultured Clostridia bacterium
CTTTGCATCATACGGTTCGTCCTCAAAAAGCACAGCGGCTATCTCCTTGGTGCTGCACGAGCTCCCGTGACGGTGAACAAGATACGCGAATATCTCTTTGGACTTGCTGCGGTCAAATTTCATTATCTCACCGTTAGGCATAAATACCTCAAAGTTGCCGAAACACTGCACTCTAAGCAGTGCATCGCTTTTCGGCACGATAGGGAATCGCAGGTCTGAAAGCTCTGCTGCGACCTCCTCTGCTGTCACAGGTTTCATAATGTATCCGCTTGCGTGCAGCTTCATCGCATCACCTGCATACTCTGAAAATCCCGTAACGAAAATAATGTTCATCTTCGGGTTGACGGCTTTAAGCTCCTTTGCCAGCTCAACACCGTTCATTCCACGCATGTGTATGTCAAGAAAAGCGATGTCGCAGCCGTCTTGCCTTGCCTGTTCAAGCAGCTCAGCCTGCTTTCTGAAAGCTGTGATGTCCGCATCGGGCTTTGCCTGTCTTACCGCCTGCTCCAGCATTTTCAGAGCCAGCGGCTCGTCATCAAGACACAGTATCCTCATTTGTCTTGCCCTCCTTTTTGGGTATTATCACTCGAGCTGTCGTGCCCTCACCGACCTTGCTGGTGATGATTATATCCGCATCGCACATCTCTTTCAAGCGCCGCTTCGTGTTTTCCATTCCGACGTGCGAACGTCCATCGTCCGTTTTCGGAGCGTTCACATCAAATCCGACACCGTCATCTTCAATGATGACCTCAAACGCATCGTCAGTTTCTCTTGTTGAGATCCTGACCGTTCCGCCGTCGTCTTTCATTCCCACGCCGTGCTTTACAGCATTTTCAACGAGCGGCTGTATGCTCAGCATCGGCAGTTCGAAATTCGTTGCCTGTATGTCGTATTCGATGTTCAGCAGGTCGTCAAACCGCAGCTTTTCAATGTAAAGATACTTTTTCAGGTGATCAAGTTCTTTCTCAAACGGCACAGGTCTTGTCTGCTTGAGCGAGTCCATATTGCTGCGCAGATATTTTGCGAATGTGATAGTCGCCTCTTTTGCGGTCTTGGGATCAAGCTCGCACATCATTGCGATAGATGTCAGCGCATTGTACATAAAGTGCGGCCTTATCTGCGACACCATTATCTGCACCTTAGCTTCGTAAAGCTCCTTTTCAGCTCTTTCACGTTCGCCTGCGATGCGGATATTCTCCTTTGTGTAATGCTCTATCTCCAGCGCAAGATCCGAAATGGCATCGGAAAGATAGCCAAGCTCGTTCTTGACTTTCACTTTGAACATTTTTGCGACTATCTTTGTGCTGTCCTTGTCGCCTGTGTATTCAAGCACTGCTTTTTCCATCCTGCTCACCGGCTTGACAGCTTTCCTGTAAAGGAATATGAGCAGCACCGCCATAACTATTCCGATACCGCCGATGATTATGAGCAGAGCTTTTTGTATCGTGCCCGTAAGGCTGCTGCGGAAATCGTCCCAGCGGTAAGTAACTCCGAGAACAGCCCTGACCTCATTGTTTATGATGACGGGCTTATAGCCTATATAGTAATTTCCCTCACCATAAGGGAAACCGTAGGTCATTTCAAACACGACCTCGGTGCTGACTGAATCTATCATATCCTGCAAAGTCTTATGGTCGGAAAGATCGAGATCGAAATACTCACCGATCTTTCTGCTGCCGTCCTTGCCGCAGTCAAACATCACAAGCCCCTGGCGGTCCTCTTTGAGATCCATAAGGAACACGCTTTGTACATCCGCTTTTTCGATCTTATCACGCACAGCATTGTTCAGCGAATAAAAATTCGACTGAAGAAACAACCGCCTTTTTTCGTCGGGCATATTACTGTACCATTCGTATGTAAGATTGTGCGGCTCGTATTCATAGCTCAGCGAGATCGCAAGTTCTTCATCGGTAAGTTCACGGCTGTAATCGAAATCCGCTTTTTTCAGCTGATCCATATACCATTCCTTGACCTCGGGTTCCTTTTCATCACTAAGGAAAATGAAGGACTCGGATATATCCGACATAGTTTCCCTGATATGATCGTTCTGCGCTTCAAGGAAACCTGCAAGCGTGCTGTTGTAAACCGTCCAGATGACAGCCGCAGTCATCAGCGCAAACAGAGGAAGAACTATCGCCGTTATCTGTATCAGGAGCCTTTGCCTTTTCATTGTGTCACCTCGATTTTGGGTGTCAGATAGTTGTTTTTATTATTATACATTATTTGTTTACAAATGTAAAGCATTTTCACGCAAAACAGCACCCGTACCTTTTTATCGGTACAGGTGCAGTATTATTCAGCACAAGCACAGCCTGTTTTTTGATCACATGATGAATCCGCCGCCGTTGCGAAGCGCTCTTTCGATCAGCCAGCTGTAGAATGATGTGCTGCTGTTTGTGTTTGTGCTTGAAGCCGTTACCAGTATGTTGTGCTGCTCGCCGAAGTTCCAGCTGCCGGCTATACCGATCAGGTGGCATCCTGTGTGCCAGTATGTGACCTCTTTTTCAGTCGGGTTCACCTCGTCGATGTTGATGCCCTTGAACATTGCGTGCCATGTTGCTGTTCCGCCGAATGCCTTTCCGATGTTGCCTGCTGTGCTCAGATCGTGGTAAGCTCCGCTTGTTAATGCGTAGGTGTTGCCGGGCAGAGCGTCGGTGTTGAAGCCGTTGTTTTTCAGGTACTGACGGATCGTTATTCCCTTGCCGTTGACGAAGGCTGCGATTGCCTTGATCTGAGTGTCGCTGAATGCAGCTCTGGGAGATATCTGCGCCTTGAAATCCTCAACAGCCTTCTTGATCGGGTATTCTCTTCCGCCGCCCTCATCGCAGCTGTGATATGGCAGTGAGGTTGTGCTGACTGTGCTAACACGAGTGTCTATTTCCTGATTTGCAGTTCCCTTGTTGATGAAGAGGTTTCTCTTTGTGTTCTTGAAGCTGCGGTATCTGCCGATAACGGAAGTCTCGTCGTATGTTACGTTGTATCTTACAGCGTATATAGGTACTTCGATGTAAGGAGAAGCGGGATCCTCGGGATCTTCTTCGTAGAGAGCATAGTTCTTGATGTACTTTTCAGCAGCTATCGTTGAATCTCCGAAAACTGCATTTTTGAGTTCGTTGACTTTCTTGTTGATAAGCGCCTGCTCATTTGTTGTTCTTGCAAGATATTTTGGGTCGATCCCGCTTTTCTGCTCTGCGGTCATGCCGCAGACCTTTGACTGTGCGCTGAGGCACTGCAAAAGTGCGTAATATCCTGCCAGGTAGTCTGTCATGATAAGTTCTGCCGCTGCATTTGCCTTGTCAAGAGCTTCGCCGCTGAACATCGAGGACTTTGCGTAGTGATCGTAAAGCAGCTTGAAAATGTCGCACTTTTTGGTCAGGCTCGCTCTTTTCAGACCCTGCGTCAGGTTTGAGAATGTAACGAATACATTGTTTGATTCAGCCCAGCAGCTGCTGTTGTTTACCAGCGCAGCGATCTGTGCGTATTTGTTTTCCTCGGAGATGTCAAGCTTTCTGATGACTTCGATCTGGCTGATGATCTCCTGTATCTGAGAATTGAATGTCTTGAACTGGAATGTGTCAAAGCTCTGTATAGCAGTGATGTTTTCCATCGAATCTCTCAGGTCGTCGTTGAGTGCGTCGAGCTTTTTGAACATATCGTCGATCCTTGCGTTGATGTCGTCGAGCGAAAGCTCTTTGCCCTTGCCGAGCAGGTCGTCAACGATAGGCTTGAGCAACGGTACGAGGAACTTTCCGCCCGGTACGAACTCCTCTATGCCTGTGAACAGTGTGCCAACGCCAAGGTCGATAGCCTGATCTGCTGTTACGGTGTTTGCTGCGCTTGCCGACGGCAGTTCGTCTGCCGATGCTGCGAACGATGCCGCTGTTGTCATTACCATTGCTGCTGCCAGCAGGGAAGCGATTGTCCTTTTGATCTTGTTAGTATTTTTCATAGTGATCTCTCCTTTTCTTTTGTGTTTGATTTTGTTGTCTGAGTGTTTTTCCTTTTCTTTGACTACAGTATAACACCTCTTGCTTTACAGTACCTTTACAAAAACAGCCCTTTTTGAAAAAATCTCAGAAAAACTTTTTCTTCTGCACTTTGCACAAGAAAAACGACCGGGCCTGTACATGTTGCACAAGCCCGGGTGTTCGTTATTTATTGCTGTTTGCTGTTCTTTACTTCGTCCGCATGGCGGTACAATCTTTCCTTGAGCCTCTTTGCGATGACCTGACGCTTGCTCAGGCCTCTGCCTATCGGCAAAACTCTGTCATGCTGATATGGGTCTCTCGTATCAAGGTCGAGCAGCTCGCCTGTCTGCTTGTACAGTTCGTACAGCTCGTTGGTGATAAGTCCGTCGGGCTTTGCGGTGCGGATTATCTCAAGCACCTGCTGATGAGTGAGGTATGTGCCGTCTGCTGCCTGATAGATGTTGTCATCCCAAACGTCGCTGACGCAGTGTATGCCAAGTCTTTCGAGAAGGTCATTGACGATCTTCAGTTCGCTGTCGTTGTAAGGATTGTCGATAACATCTATCCATGTCTCTTCGAGATCGAGATTTTCTATTGCTGCATCTTTGATCTCCAGGTTCTCATCGTATTCTGCCGATGCTGAAACTGCTGCGAATGTTGTCATCATCATTGCTGCTGCGAGCAGGGAAGTCAGGGTCCTCTTTATCTTGTTGGTCTTTTTCATAGTATTTTCTCCTTTCAGATGTTTGTTATCGGGTTTGTGTTTTTTCTGACTTCAGTATAACACATCTTCCTTTACACTACATTTACAAAAATCGCCCTTTTTGAAAAATTCTCAGAAAATTCTTTGCTTCTGCGCTTTGCACAATAAAAGGCACTGCTCTTTGTGCATATCGCTTTGCGCATAAAAAAGCGTCCGCATCTTTACTGCGAACGCTTTATCCGTCATTGGTCATATAGATTATCCTATAATATTTATCAGAAAACTGTGAATGTCAGAACTTTTGTAACTGTCAGATATACAGCTGAGATAGTGCTGCGCAACACATTTTTTTCTCCTTTCGCTTGATGTGTGTTATTATGCGATGAACATTCCGTAGATTATTGTTCCGCCTGCTATTGCTACGAGTCCGATGCCGAGTATTGCAAAGCTTACCATATCATTTGCTCCTTTCTTTTAGTATTGTTTGTTATATTATATATAGTGTTGGTTATCAGAGAACTGTGAATGTGACAACTGTTATTGCTGTGAGACATACAGCAGCTATTCCGCAAAGTAACATGTGATTTCCTCCTTTCGTTTTGTTTTTTTCTATCGAGCTTTTTGTTTGTTTTCCTTTTCTCTGACTTCAGTATAGCACTGTAATCTTTGCAGCTTCTTTGCAAAGATCATTGCAATTTCATAAAAATAAGAAAAAATCCCTGTTTCTGCGCTTTGCACAACAAAAAGCACCCTGCTTTGTGCATATCGCACAGCCTTGGGCGCTCGGCGCAAAAAAAGAAAACGTCCGCAAGTGCTGCGAACGTTTTGTTGTCTTTTGTCATTGATATCTTTTTATCTCAGATGATCGAGTTGAGCCAAGCTGCGAATCCGACTATTGCGATGCAAGATCCTATAAATGAAAGCATATATCTTTCTCCTTTCGTTTCAGATTTTCCGCTGATTATTTAAACCGTTATATTCAGAATATCTCGGGTGATTTTCTGAGAAGTTCTGCCAGGATCAAAACCCAGAATGCTGTCATTGTTATCGCTCCTTTCGTTGTTTATATTTATCTTACTTGTTGTTTTATTATCCGAATAGTTTCGAGAGGATTCCTCCGACTACCATTATAGATGTACCGGTTACGAGTGTTACCCAGCAAAATGTGATCATCATTTTTTCTCCTTTCAATCAGCTTGTTTATCATTGTTGTGCTTGTTGTTTGTTATCCGAACAGTTTCGAGAGGATTCCTCCGACTACCATTATAGATGTACCGGTTACGAGTGTTA
>CAMYUO010000134.1 GCA_947302065.1 uncultured Clostridia bacterium
GAGGAGATGGAAAAATCTCTGAAGCCAATACATATCGGAAAGAGAGTAACAGGTACTGTTTTGTCTGTAAACAACACTGAAGTTTACGTTGACCTCGGCACAAAGCAGCAGGGCGTTATCCCCGCAAGCGAGCTGACCAACGATCCTTCCCTCAAGCCTGAGGACGTTGTTAAGGTAGGCGACGAGCTGGATCTGCTGGTACTCAAGACCAACGACCAGGACGGCGTTGTTACACTTTCCAAGAAGAAGGTAGATGCTGCTGCAGGCTTCGAGAAGATCGTTGCTGCAAAGGAAGCTGACGAGATCCTCACAGGTGTAGTTAAGAGCGTTATCAAGGGCGGCGTGCTCGTTAACTGCAACGGCGTGAACGTATTCGTTCCTGCTTCACAGGCTGCTCCTAAGAGAGATTTCGATCTGACAGAGCTCGTTAACCAGGAAGTAAGCTTCAAGATCCTCGAGGTAAACGAGGGCAGACAGAGAGCTGTCGGCTCTATCAGAGTTGTTGCAAGAGAGGCAAGAGCTGCTGCTCAGACTAAGTTCTTTGAGAACACACAGCCCGGCGAAGAGGTTGAGGGCGTTGTTAAGTCTATCACAGATTACGGCGTATTTGTAGACCTCGGCGGCGTTGACGGACTCGTAAGAAGAGTTGACCTGTCATGGAACAGAGACAAGCATCCTTCTGAGATCGTTTCCGTAGGCGACAAGATCAAGGTTAAGATCAAGGATATCGACAACGAGACAAAGAAGATCTCGCTGACCTATAAGAAGGACGAGGAGAATCCTTGGGAGATATTCAAGAACAACTACGAGGCAGGACAGACTGTTACTGCTAAGATCGTTTCTATCACTTCGTTCGGTGCATTCGCTCAGATCATCGAGGGCATCGACGGACTTATCCACATCTCCCAGATCGCTAACAAGAGAGTTGATAATGTAAACGAGATACTTACTGTTGGTCAGGAAGTTGAGTGCAAGATCACTGAGATCGATCTCGACAAGAAGCGCATCAGCCTGTCTATCAGAGCACTGCTCCCAGAGGAAGAAGAGGTTGAGGATACAGCCGCTGAAGAGCCTGCTGCTGAGGAAGCTTCCGACGCAGAGTAATATCTCTTGCGATGCTTTGAATATTGCGGGGGCGAGAACATCGTCCCCGATTTTCATTGAATGTACCTCTTTAAATAAGAGAAATTAAGCGCACAAAGTAAGGAAGAATTGTCTTAAATGACGAAAAATCCGAGGGAAAAATAAAAAAGGCTTAACATTTTCATTGGTTTGTGTTATACTAAACATTGAAGATAAACAGGAAAGGCTGTTTTTATGGAAGACAAAAAGAGAGTTGTTCCCGCAAAAAGAAAGGGCAAAAAGAAAAGAAAAGTGAATACGGCTCTCGGGGTAGTGTCAAGAGTCCTGAGGACGATAGGTACGGTAATTCTTTCCGTGTTCCTTATCGTTATCATCACATCGTGCATCTTTGCAACGGTGCTGACGATCTATGTGCTCAACTTTGCTGACACCACATCGACAGTTAGCCTTGAGCGTGTCGCTGAGAGCAATATCTCGAGATTCGTTTATGAAAATCCCGATTATGATGAGAAGGATCCGAACTCAAAGCAGTACGATCTGTATTATGCTATAAGAAACAGCAGCAAGCACGTTCTGTGGGTCGATATGGAAAATATCCCGCAGTACGTTCAGGACGCTTTTGTTTACAGTGAGGACGAGAGATTCTATCAGCATGACGGCGTTGACTTCAAGCGTACAATAGGTGCGTTCGTCAACATCTTCCTGCCGATATATCCTAACAGACAGGGTGGTTCGACGATCACCCAGCAGACGATCAAGAACGTCACGGGAGACGACGATGCACAGGGCATCAAGGGTATCGAGAGAAAGATACGAGAGATCTTCCGAACGATCAACGTCGAAAGGGTAAACCGAAAGGAAGATATCCTGCAGTGCTATCTCAACGTTATACCGCTGGGCACTAAACAGTATGATATCATCGGCGTTCAGGCTGCGGCAAACTTCTATTTCGGAAAAGATGTCAAGGATCTCGACCTTGCGGAGGCTGCTTCGCTGGCAGGTATGACAAATGCTCCTGCCGCAAAAAACCCGTTTGACGGAGAGCCTGACAATAACTTTATAAGACGTAAGAGATGCCTTAACAAGATGCTCGAAAACGGTGCTATCTCCGAGGACGAGTATAATCAGGCACTCAACGAAAAGCTCAAGATAGTCGGAAACTTCGACTATTCAAGTGCGACTGTCTATGATGATGAGACCAAGGATCAGGGTCCGACGGACTACTTCATGGACGAGGCACTCAGACAAGCATCTTCGATAATTGCGGAATACTACGGTATTTCCGAGGAAGAAGCATCGTCAAGACTGTGGGACGGCGGTTTCACCGTTTACACAACAGTCGATTATCAGATGCAGAAAAAGCTCGAAGCTAATATGCAGAACCCCGCTTGCTTCCTCAATTATACGATAGAAAGCGATACGGTAGAGGGTGCGTCAAGGCGGTCGTCGGAGGCAGAGGCAAAAAGGATCAGCTGCTGACGTTCAATATCGCAACGCAGGGTACTCGTTCAACAGGATCGAGTATCAAGCCAATAGGTTCGTATGCACCTGCGGTCGAAAATGACATCGTAATGTGGTCAACAAAGATCAAGGACGAACCGATCGTTATCAAGAATGCACAGGGTCAGAACGAAAAGTGGCCTGTAAACTACACCGATTTCGGCGGCGATAACTGGTCGTACAGGGAAATGTTCACATGGCAGATGCTTTCGCAGTCCAAGAACACTGCTCCTGCACAGCTCGTTCAGAAGCTGACACCTGAGTACTGCGCTAACTTCCTCAAGGAAAAGCTCGGGATCACAACGCTTACAGATGCCGATATGAAAGGCTACTCCGGCGTAACGGTAGGCGGCTTCGATGCAGGTCTTCACCTGTCAGAGCTTGTCGGCGCATATATGATCTTCGGCAACGGCGGAAGAAAGTATGAGCTTTCATACATCAACTCCATCGAGGACGCTCAGGGCAAGACGATCTTTGAAAAGTCTGACGGATTCAAGCAGGTAATCGGCGATGACACCGCTTATATCATGAACAGAATGATGAGAACGGTAGTTACCGACCCGAACGGTACAGGTACGAATGCAAGACTTGCAACGACTGATCTCGTTGCCAAGACGGGTACATCGTCCAACTGGGAGGACCTCACATTCGTCGGCTGTACACCTGATCTTATCTCGGGTGTATGGATCGGTTACGATAATCATAAGACGATACCGACAACCTACTATAAACACAGTGATGCGCTGTGGAAGAGCCTGTTCGGCGAGATAGCCGAAGCCGGCGAAAATAAGGAGTTTGATGTGCCTGATTCAGTCGTAAGGACATATTATTGCACGCAGACGGGACTTATCGCATCAAAGACATGCGGAACAAAGGCTGAGGGCTGGTTCAAGAAATCGCAGCTCGGCAATGTCTGCACACACTGATAAAACAAATAGCAATGACCCCCATATCGAAATGATCTGGGGGTCTTGGTTTGACTGCGAAAGGGAAGAGCTATGGAAAAACTGAGGCTTTGTGTGCCTTGTCACTTCGGTCTGGAGAGCGTTGTGACATATGAAGTTAAAAAGATAGGCGGCGACAAGCTGCTCACCACCGACGGACAGGTCAGCTTTGAGGGCGGTTTTGACACGCTGGCAAAGGCGAACCTGTGGATATCGTCGGGTGAGAGAGTGCTCATCGAGCTGGCGAGCTTTGAGGCGAGGAGCTTTGAGCAGCTGTTTGAGGGCGTCAAGGCGATAAGGTGGGAAGAGTTCATCGGCAAAACCGATGCTTTCCCTGTTAAGGGCAGCAGCCTGAACTCGCAGCTTCGCAGCGTGCCCGACTGTCAGAAGATAATCAAAAAAGCCTGCGTTAAGCGTCTGGAAAGCGTTTACGGCATCAGCTATTTTGAGGAGACGGGTGCAAAGCATCAGATACAGTTCACGATACTCAAAGACAAGGTCAGCATTTTCCTTGACACGTCGGGACAGGGTCTGCACAAGAGAGGTTACCGTAAAAACTCGAACGATGCGCCGATAAAGGAAACGCTTGCGGCTGGCATCATCGACCTTGCGAGAGTCAGGGCTGACACGGTCGTCTGCGACCCGATGTGCGGCTCGGGAACGTTCCTTATCGAGTCGGCGTACAAGGCGATGAACATTGCGTGCGGTCTGAGAAGAAGCTTTGCGGCTGAGGAATGGGCGCAGATACCTGCGTCAGTATGGCGTGAGGCGAGAGCAGAAGCAATGGATCTGATAAAGCGTGATGCAGGATTCCACGGATACGGGTTCGACATCGACGAGCTGGCGATAGACCTGACAAGCTCAAATGCCAAAAAGGCAGGCGTTGCCGGCAGGCTGGAGATAAAGCAGCAGGACATTTCAAAGTACCGTCCGCTTGAAAACTGCACGCTGTTCTGCAATCCGCCGTACGGCGAAAGGCTGCTTGACATCAGGGCGGCAGAGGAGCTTTACAAGAAGATGGGACAGGTGATAAGTCCGTCAAAGGAAAACCCGTGCTACATCATTTCGCCGCACGAGGAGTTTGAAAAGTTCTTCGGCAGAAAGGCGGACAAAAAGCGCAAGCTTTACAACGGCATGATAAAATGCGACTTGTACATGTATTTCAGATAGGGGATATAAGAATATGAAACTGAGCGAACTTGATGCGATAGTTTTTGATATGGACGGTGTTATCTTTGACACCGAGACGATAGCACTGCGCAGCTGGCAGGACGCCGCCGATGCACACAACATTGGCGACATCACCGAGACGGCGATGAAATGCGTGGGCAGGAGCACTGTTGACACGCTGAGGATTTTCGAGGAGGCTTACGGTGACAGGATAAGCATTGAGCAGATGCATATCGAGTGCATCGAGCGCTTCAAGGAGATAGTTCGCACCGAGGGAATGCCTGTAAAGGTCGGTGCAAGGGAACTTTTAGAGCATCTGAAAGCAAGCGGCATCAAGGTCGCACTTGCGTCATCGACGAGCTATCAGACGGTCGTTGACGAGCTGAAAGATGCAGACCTGTTCAAATATTTCAGGGTTATAGTCGGCGGTGACATGATAGAGCACTCAAAGCCGGAGCCTGAAATTTACCTGCTGGCGTGCGAAAAGCTGGGCGCTGACCCGAAAAAGTCGGCCGCTGTCGAGGACTCACGCAACGGTATAATCTCGGCGAGCAGGGCAGGCATGATGCCGTTCTTAGTGCCCGATATTATCGAGCCTGACGAAGAAATGAAACAACTTGCCCACAAGCAGTTCAGTAATCTTCTTGAAGTAAAAGATTTTTTAGAAAGCTGAAACAGTAACAGGTTTTTTCGTCCACCTTTTTCTCGTAAAAAAAGGTGGCGGGTCTTGGGCAGAGCCCAAGTCGCTGTCCGCAGACAGCGAAACGCTTTTGAGCCAGTGGGCGCTCCGCAAGGGGTGAATTTTAAACAGTCCGGTGGACTGTTTAAAAGAGGGGACGCCCTGCAAGAGGGCGTGCCCCTAAATGAATAAGACAGCAAATCGCCCTGTTCCACACACGGAGCAGGGCAGTTTTTATGCACAAAAAAGGCTGGCACATTAAGTACCAGCCTTTGATATTGTGCTTTGATTACTTGATCATTGAAGCAACTTCGTCAGCGAAGTTATCTTCCTTCTTCTCAACGCCCTCGCCACGCTCGAAACGAACGTACTCAACAACGTCGATCTTGCCGCCGAGCTTCTTAGCTACGCTGTCAACATAAGCGCCAACGGTCTGCTTGTCGTCCTTAACGAAAGCCTGTTCAAGCAGGCAGTTCTCGGAATAGAACTTGCCGAGCTTGCCCTCGATGATCTTGATCTTTACCTGCTCAGGCTTGTTAGCCATCTTAGGATCGTCAGCCATCTGTGCGAGCTGGA
>CAMYUO010000135.1 GCA_947302065.1 uncultured Clostridia bacterium
CCAGCCGTCTCCTTCGGGTTCATGCCCGCCGCAGGCTCGTCAAGCAGCAAAAGCTTTGGCTGTGTCGCAAGCGCTCTTGCTATCTCCAGCTTTCTCTGCTTACCGTAAGGCAGGTTTGAAGCCAGCGTGTCCGCGTCGCCCTGTAAGTCGAACGGCTCCAGCAGCTCCAGCGCCTTCTTGTTCATTTCCTTTTCTGTCTTAAAGTACTTAGGCAGTCTGAAAACGCCAGTTCCCGCAGAATACTTGTAGTTATTGTGCAGTCCCACCTTAACGTTGTCAAGAACGCTGAGGTTGCTGAAAAGTCTGATGTTCTGGAAGGTTCTCGCGATGCCCGCACGGTTTATCTGCATCGTGCTCATACCCGTAATGTCCTGTCCGTCAAGGATTATCGAGCCGTCAGTCGGCTTGTAAACGCCTGTAAGCAGGTTGAAAATCGTCGTCTTGCCCGCACCGTTTGGTCCGATAAGACCGTACAGCTCGCCCTTTTCAATTTTTATCGAGAACTCGTCAACGGCTCTCAGACCGCCGAACGAGATACCCAGCTTTTTGACCTCAAGAAGTGCCATATCACTCGCCCTCCTTTGCAGTCTCGCCCGCAGGCTTTTTCTTGATTATAAGCCCTTTGAGCTTTTCAAAGTTGCGCACAAAGAAGCTTCTGATAGTCGCATTCGATGTGCATATCATCATAACGATGAGCACGATAGCGTACATCAGCATTCTGTAATTGCTTATGCTTCGCAGCATCTCCGGCAGCAGTGTCAGCACGATAGCTGCGATGATGCTTCCTCTGATGCTTCCGATGCCGCCGAGAACGACGAACACGAGCACGAGTATCGAGAGGTTATAGTCGAACTTGGATGCCTGCAGAGAGTAGTAGTTGTGCGAATAGAGCACGCCTGCAACGCCTGCGAGGAATGCCGTGAGGCCGAATGTGATGAGCTTGTACTTCGTGATGTTAAGACCCACGGACTCGGCAGCGATGCGGTTATCTCTGATAGACATAACTGCACGTCCCGTGCGGGAGTTTACAAAGTTATAGCAGATGATAACGGCGATGAAAAGAATAGCTGCCGCTATCTCGAACGTCGAGTCATTCGGCGTTCCGCTTATACCGAGAGCACCGTTTATTATCATCTTTCCGTCGGGTGCAAGACCGAGGTCGCCCTGGCTCTTGAGAGAGATGTGCAGTCCTGCGCTGTCATAGCCGATATACAGTGCTGCAAAAACGTTCTTGATTATCTCGCCGAATGCGAGTGTAACGATAGCGAGATAGTCGCCTCTGAGTCTGAGGACAGGGATACCGATGAGTATTCCGAACACAGCTGCGCAGATACCGCCGATAAGAATTGCAAGCGGAAATCTGATAAGCGGCTGGGTTATCGTATCCTTGACCAGATTTGAGAATATCGCACTTGAATATGCACCTATGCACATAAAGCCTGCCTGTCCGAGACTGAGCTCGCCGAGAATGCCGACCGTGAGGTTGAGCGAAATCGCGAGTATCGAATAAATGCAGATAGGCACGAGCAGACCCTGGAGCATACTGCTTATGCTGCCTGTGTTGACCATTATCTCCACGGCAGTGAAAACTATCAGTAAAAGACCATATGTAACGAAGCTCTTGCGAGTCATCGGGTTAATCTTTTTCTTCACCTGTGATCTATCCTTTCGGTAATAATATTTGTGGCTGCATCAGACCTTTTCGTTTACCTTCTTTCCGAGGATACCCGTAGGCTTGATGATAAGAACGAGTATCAGCACGGCAAACACGATAGCGTCTGCAAGCTGCGGCGAGATGTATGCTCTTCCGAGTATCTCGATGACACCGATGAGTATACCGCCGATCATTGCACCGGGGATAGAACCGATTCCGCCGAAAACGGCTGCAACGAAAGCCTTGATACCGGGCATAGCGCCGGTAGTGTTTGAAAGTGTCGGGTAAGACGAGCAGAGCAGAACGCCTGCAACAGCTGCGAGACCCGAGCCTATCGCAAAGGTGAGCGAGATGGTGCTGTTGACGTTTATGCCCATCAGCTGAGCTGCGTCCTTATCCTCGCTGACAGCGAGCATCGCTCTTCCCTTCTGCGTATGGTTTACGAACAGTGAAAGACCAACAACAATGATTATCGATGCGATTATCGCAGCAGTGGTCTCGCCCTTGATGACCACCTTGCCGTCGAACAAGCTGATCTTCGGGATATTGATAACAGAGGTGAATACCTTCGGCTTTTCCTTGAATATGAGCAGCGCCATATTCTGCAGAAAATAGCTCACACCTATCGCCGTGATGAGAACCGAAAGACTTGACGCCTTTCTCAGCGGCTTATACGCCACCTTTTCGATCACGATACCCAGCAGCGTGCAGGCAACTATCGCCATTATCACTGCGATCCACGGTGAAAGCTCCCATGTTATCATCGCAGTGAACACAACGTATCCACCGACCATGATAACATCACCGTGAGCAAAGTTCAGCATTTTTGCGATACCATACACCAGCGTGTAGCCGAGTGCGATAACGGCATATATGCTTCCGAGGCTTATGCCGTTTATCAGGTTATCAAGAAAAGCCATTAAAAAACACCCTTCCATAGTTGATAAAAGTACGTTTTTGGGGTCGCCGCAGCACCCGAAACTGCCTTGGCGCAATCTATGTTTGATTATACCACATTCAAACTGCTTTTGCAACATAAATGCGTGAAAAAACACAGATTTTTTACAAAAAAAGTGAGCCGCCGCACGAAGCAGCAGCTCACATCATTGCGAAGTTAAAATTCCGGCTTATTTATCAAGTGCAGAATAGTTGCCGTCCTTGATAACAACAGCCTTAGGATTCTTGGAAACAGCACCATCTGTGCTCCATGTCATACCCTTACCGGTAAGACCGTCATAGCTGAAGCCGTCTGTGATAGCCTTCTTGAGCTTGTCGCAAATATCGCTTGCGCTCATGTCGCCCTTTACGCTTTCCTTCTCAACGAGCTTAGCGATGATCTTTACGCCGTCGTAAGCGTCAGCAGCGAACTGGTTAGGAGTCTCGTCGTTGTACTTTGCCTTGTAAGCCTTTACGAACTTCTGAGTTGCCTCGTCCTCTGCATCAGCAGCGAAAGGAGTAAGCAGCATTACGCCCTCAGCGAGAGACTTGTCGAAGTTCTCAACAGCGAGGATACCGTCAAGACCGTCGCAGCCGAAGAACTTAGGAGAATAGTCAGCGCTCTTGCACTGTGCAAGGATCAGAGATGCTTCCTGATAGTAGATAGGCAGGAAGATAAGATCTGCATCTGCGCTCTTTGCAGCAGAGATCTGAGCTGAGAAGTCAGTCTTGGAATCCTTTGTGAAGGACTGCTCTGCTACGATGTCAAGGCCCTTTTCGGAAGCCTCGCTCTTGAATGTGTTGTAGATACCGGAAGAATATGCATCAGAGCTGTCGTAGATAACTGCGATCTTCTTAGCGATGCCGTTGTCTGCGATGTAGTCAGCAGAAGCTTTACCCTGGTTAGGGTCAGTGAAGCATACCTGGAAAGTGTTGTCGTTCTTGATAACGTCCTGTGCAGATGCAGAAGGTGTGATCTGGAAGATGTTATCGCTCTTGGTCTTGTCGATAACTGCGAGGCATGAGCCTGTTGTTACAGTACCGAGCATAACCTGCATGCCCTTATCTCTGAGGGAGTTGTAAGCGTTTACAGCCTTGTCTCCGCCGTCAGCCTCGTCGTCTTCAAAAACGAGCTTGAACTTAACGCCGTTTACGCCGCCTGCCTCGTTGATCTCGTCAACAGCGAGCTGAGCTGCGTTCTTAACAGCAACACCGTACTGTGCAGCGCTGCCTGTGAGCGGACCGCTTCCGCCGATAACGATCGTGTTCTCGTCTCCGCCGCTCTTTGCATCGGACTTGCTTGAATCACCGCAAGCTGTGAGGCAGGAGCCTGCCATAACTGCTGCAAGTGAAAGTGCCATAAATTTCTTTGCAAATTTCATTATTCAATTCACTCCTTTATAAATTTCCCTACTATTTTAGGATAATAATAATATAACACGCATTTACGCCATTTGTCAATGTAAAATCAAACAAAGTTGTTTTCAAGTGCAAAAAACTAATTAGGCATTTTACACATTAAAAATGTGAGTTTTTTGACGGAATATCCAATACAACTTGCATTTTCATTTGAGCCGACGCTATGGCGGCAACATAAAAGAGCACCGCTGATGCGATGCTCTCATAAATATCAGAACTGTGCCTGAGTCGTTGTCTTTGGTGCTTCAAAGAACTGACCCCATGCGTAACCTGTTGTGCCGTTATAGGTGATGTAGTACCAGCCGTTCTCATTCTTGATGAAATCGACCTCTGCACCTGCAGGAACGGTTGTCAGGTTTGCCGAGCTTGAATTCGGCTCAGGGTGAACGAGCACTGCAGAGATACACTTGATCCTCTGGCTCTGCTGTTTCTGTCCCTTTTCAGTCTTCTTATGATTGTCGTTATATTTTATAGTTTCCTTTGTCTCCTTCGACTGACGCTGGTTAAGTCCGGTTGTTGTCGTTATCGTCGTTCCCGTCGGAGATGTCACGGTGATCGTTCCGGTTTTCTGATCCTGATTGGGTTCGTGCAGGAAAAGCACCTTTGCGAACAGCATAATGATTATCGCAACGAACACCAGCGAGACAAGTATGCCGATGATGCCTTTGATCGTTGGCGACAGCAGAGGTTCTTTATCTTCTCTCTGAGGTTCGTCAGCCTCGGTTATCCTCTGGCGGAACTGTCTGCCTGCTGCACGGGCATCACGTCTGCGCTGCTCGTGAGCTTCACGCTCTGTCTGTTCGTAGTCTTCCTGTTCAAGATCATCATTCAGATTATCTTCATATCTATCAGACATTTATATCTTCCTCTCGTGTGAAATGATGTCTGCTAAGTTTCTTCTTAACATTACTATTATACTTTTTTCACATCGCTTTGTCAAGTATGATGTATATGATTTTCCAAGTATGTGGGCATATTCGTCAATAATTGGCACGGCTTGTGATATTTGATTGTGACAGATGCAGAAAAATGTAAATATTCGTCTTGCCACTTGAAAAATCATAACAATATGTTATACTTATTTATGGTGAATGTTGAAAATTTAGCTTTCACAGCAATAAAGACAAAGGGAGAATTTCTGATGAACATAGCTGTTGCACAATCGGGCGGACCGACCTGCGCTATCAACGCATCGCTTGTCGGCGTTTACAAAGAGGCTCTCAAGACTCCTGAGATAGATGCTGTTTTCGGCTCTATCAACGGCATCGAGGGTATCATCAACGATGAGCTCGTTGACCTGAAACTGATAATCAAGACAAATGAGGATATGGAGCTGCTGAGGCAGACACCATCGACCGTGCTCGGCTCGTGCAGATACAAGCTGCCGGATGTCACCGAGGAGAGCGAGACATACAAGAAGATACTCAGCTGCCTTGAAAAGCACAGGATAGAGGCGTTTTTCTACATCGGCGGAAACGACTCGATGGACACCGTTGCAAAGCTTTCAGATTACTTCAAGGCTCACGATGTTCACATCAAAGTCGTCGGTATCCCAAAAACGATAGACAACGACCTGCCGGTGACAGACCACACGCCGGGCTTTGGCAGTGCTGCAAAATACGTTGCCGCAACAGTTCAGGAAATAATCAGGGATTCTTCGGTCTATTCGATAGAGTCAGTTACAATAGTTGAGATAATGGGCAGACACGCCGGCTGGCTCGCAGCTTCGACCTGTGTGCTCAGAGCAAATGACGAGATAGCTCCGCACCTTATTTATCTTCCCGAGTGCAAATTCACCTCGGAAGGATTTCTTGAGGACGTCCGCAGCCAGCAGGCAAAGCACAAGGCTGTTATCATCGTCGTTTCAGAGGGTATGCAGATAGAGGACACAAAGAGCTTGCGTGATGACAGCGTTGACGTTTTCGGTCACCAGCA
>CAMYUO010000136.1 GCA_947302065.1 uncultured Clostridia bacterium
CTTGTCATAGGTCTTTTCGGTCGGGTGTCCGTTAATGGTCATTCCGTCAGCCGTGACGTCCTGCACAGGCAGCTCGAGCGTTGTCACATTGCTGTCGCCCGTTTCCTGTGAATACTGCCTAACAGCCTCCTGCATACCGCCAAAGAGCACCGTGCCCATTGTGCCGAGCGTGCAGACTATCTTTGCATCTGCGTTGTTCGCTCTCACCTGCTTTAAGAACTCTATGTACTTCTGCGTGAATTCGCCGCATCTCTGTTCGTCATAGCCCGTATACGAGATGTCATTTGTTCCGAGGAAGATAACGACCACATCGGGCTTGAACGCCGAGCTATCCCACTTGAGCTGTGACGGGTCACTGCTGCCGAAACCGCCGTTCTCGGTAAAGCCGTAGTAATCATAATACGGCGGAACAAGACCGGACGTGTTTTTAACGCCGCTGTCGGTAAATCCCGACACGATGCCGTATCCGCTGTATGAAACAAGACTGTAGTCTGCACCGAGCGCCTGCGCCGTCTTGTATGCGTAAGCCTTTGTGCAGTCCTCTGTCGCCGTTGCAAAGCCGTGCGTGAGGTCATAGTCGTCAACGCCGTAACCGCAGGTTATCGAGTCGCCGACAAATTCTATCCTGCGCTGTTTATCCGCAGCCTTTTTTATCTGTCCGCCGTGAGCGTCTATCGCCGTTATCGCACAGCATGATGCCGAGCACTCCGACAGCTTGATGATGCGCACGCTGACAGCCTCGCTGCCCTTGCCGTCGATATCGACCGTCTGCTCTGCCGTGCCCACGCAGATGTCCTCTTTTTTCTCATCGTCAACGAAAACGCCGACCCTTGCGGTCTTATCCGCAATGTCCGTGCTGCCCTTTAAAGTCACCGACAGCTTGCTGCCTGTAAACTCCAGCTCTGCGCCTGTGCCCGACAAGCCCATCCACAGACTGCCGTCATCGGCTTTATATGTTCTTCCGAGGAGCTTTACATTATCCATATTATCATTACCCTTGCTTTCACTTTCCTTGCCGCTGCTTTGCACAGCGCCAGTCTGCGCACTGCTCTGCTTTTGGCTTTCCGAGCTGCCCGAGCCGCACCCTGTGAGCGCTGCGAACATCATCATGCCCGAAAGCAGAAGTGCTGCCACCCTGCGTTTTCTCATCGTGTTCTCCGTTCTCTTTATATTGATTTTTGTACGTTTTAATTTTACCACAACGCTTTTGCAAAGTCAATGAGGGCAAACAAAAACGGAGACCGCCATAACGATCTCCGTGAGTAAACTTTTCAATTAACCCCAGTACTGTCTCCAGATATACATGTATCCGGGCCAAGGGAGCTTGAAGCCGTAAGCTATCCTGCTGTCGCTCTTAGCTGTGCCGCTGTTGCACCAGTAGAATACATTGTAGTCATTTGCGATGCCTGCATAGCTTGTTACGCCGTAAACAGCGCCCCATACAGCCAGCTTGACTCTCTGCGTAACTCTTGCATAAGTTGCGCCTCTTGCAGTGAGGTTTGCCTCGGACATAAATCCGCCGCTTGTGTAGATAACGCTCTCGATGCTTGAATACTTGCTGTAATACTTAGGCCATGAGCCCTGATATGTGTACTTAGCGCATACATACTGGTTAGCAACGCAGTCTGCAACGTAAACAATAGGCTTATCCCAGAACGAGCCGCTTGCACCGCCTACCTCGTGGAAAACGATTCGGCACATTGCCTGCCAGCCTGCTGCTGAGTAGTCCATTCTTGCAGTCTTGATGTTCACGCTTGAGGAAAGAGCAGATGTCTTGCCGCGTGCATCAACAGACTTAACTGCGAATGTATACATAGTGTCTCTGTTGAGACCGGATACTGTGCACTCGGTCGAAACAGTTGAAATAACGCTTGTCCAGTTTGAATACTGACCGCCCTTTACGAATACGATATACTTTGCTGCGCCCGAAACAGCACCCCAATGCAGCTTGATCTGCTTGGTCTGGTTGTTGTACGGGTGAGTATAATCTGTATCGTATGTCTTTTCAGAAGCGATAACAGGTGCTGCGATGCTGCCTGTTGCAGCTACGTTCACAGTTTTAGCGGCAGCAGTTGTAGTCTTCTGTGCCTTTGTGGTGGTAGTTGCCGGTCTTGCAGTAGTTGTTGTGTAGTTTGTTACCCTTGCAGCAGTTGTTGTGGTAACAGCAGACGGGATATAACCGTCATAGATATAAGGCATTACAACGTTTGCGCTCTTTGTTGTGGAAGCGGCTGTGGTCGCTGCAGCTGCCTTTGCAGTTGTCTTTGCTGTGGAAGAAGCAGCCTTTGTGGTAGTTGTAGCAGCAGGAGCCTGCTTGCTGTCGTATCTTGCCATTGCCACGCCGTCTGTCTTTTTAGATACGAAGCTGACCTTCTGTGTCTGGGAAGCCTCGTAATTAGCCATGGTATAAGCGGCAGTTTCATCTGTCACCGACTGAGAAGCAGTTACCTGACCCTCTGTCTGTGCAGTCTCTATATCTGTTGCATCAACAGCGAGTGTTATTGTCGCTGTCAAAGCGATAGCAGCAGCTATACAGCCTGACGCAATTTTCCATGATACTTTTTTCTTTAACATAAATGATCTCCGGCTGCCAATGACCTGACCCCTGCGGCTGCCGGGAATTCACACCCTTTCTTATCCGAGCAAGTGACCTTGTGCGGCTCGAAATAATGTTAGTTATTTGTAATCTAAACGATTGAGAATTACAAATTGATTACAAGTGATATGGCTATTGTAATACATTTGCTCGGTTTTGTCAACCACTTTATCTCTAAAATACTGTTAACAGAGCGCATTTTCGGCGTTTTCGTAATTTTCGAAATTGTTACATTAATATTATCGTCACAAAAAAGTGCTGAAATTGCGCCGTTGGCAGACAGGTCAATTTATTTTTTCGGATTTTCAGGCGTGTTAATATAAAATTTACATTTTCGGACTTTTTGACCCTCTTGACAAGCAAAAAGAGCTGTTGCAAATGCAACAGCTCAGTATTTATATCCTATGATTTTACAGGGTTTTCATTACATTATGTTCCTTATGCCCTGAACTCTGCTCGATGTGTAGAAGCTTGAAAGCGACGAACCGAACAGCACATCTGTCGCACCTATCTTCTTGAAGAAGGAAGGCAGGTTGACATAAGTGTATCTCATATCAAGCACATATATCTTCTCAAAGCTGCCCACAAAGTAAGGCACGAGAGCGTTTCCGTAGCTGTCCTTGATGAGCACGAGCGTTCTGCCGTTCTTTACATCGGTCTTTATCTCGGCAATGGTGTCATCTGTGCCGAGCACCGAGCAGTAGCATCCTGCACCCGAAGCCCAGTCAAGAAACAGGCTTCCCGACCTTCCGTTCTGGAAATAACCGTTATAATAGGTAGTGGTGTAGCTGTTCTTCGGCTTCCAGTAATAATAGGTGTCGGGATAAGTGCTGAACTCCTGACAGCCGCTGTAAGTGAGCATCGAGCCTGTGAAGCCCTGCTTAACGCCTGCCTGCATCTGTGAAAGTGTCTTGAACGGCACGCCTGCGGTCTTTGCGAAAGCCTCAGCTGCATAATATGCCGCAAGCTCTGTCCAGTGGTGGTCTGTGCGGAAGTAGATGTACTCGTTGACGTGCGGCGCAAGGGCTGCATATGTGTCAACGTTCTTTACATCGCTGCGCAGATACTTGTTGAGGTCTGTGATAGCTTTGTGCTGGTCTGTGGTAACGCCCGTTACTCCCTTTGGCGTATAGAACGCCGAGGAAACAGGTGCACCCATTGTGTAGACATTCACGCCGCCTATCTTTGCCTTCATATCGTTTACCATAGAGCAGAAGCTCTGTGCAAGACCCTCACTGCTGCCGAATGAGATAAGACCTCTTATCTTATTGCCGAGATTTCTGTCGCAGACATAAACACTGCCTATCCACTGACCAGACTTAGGGAGAGAAACGTTGTTATTTGCACTCGGGTCGACCTTTGCCGCAGTGGTCTTCTGCGTTGCAGCTGCACTTGTGGTGGTCTTTGCCGCAGCTGTCGTCTTTGCAGTTGTCTGCGAGGTAGTCGTAGACTCGCTCGTTGTGGTCGTTGTCGTAGTAGTTGTCGTTGTTGTAGTCGTCGTGGTGTCCGACTCCGAGCTGCTCTCGGAAGAGTCAGCCTTCGATGACGGATCCGCCTCGGAGCTTGACGTTGTCGTTTCCTGACCCGTCTTTGACGAATCCTCGCTGCTGTCGTTTCCGCAGCCTGTCATCATCGAGAAAGCCAGCACGACAGCAAGCACAGCGGCTGTGAGTTTATTCTTTTTCATAACAAATACCCCTTTGTTACTGAACTCTGATGTTGTTGATGCTGCTTACGCCTACGTCTGAGCAGATCAGCGAGATAGCACCTGTGAACAACAGGTCTGTGCAGCCGACCTTTTTGCAGAAATCAACGCCGTTGATATCAAAATATCTGTAATCGCAGACATATATCTTAGAGAAGCTGTTTGTAAGGAACGGTATCATTGCATTGCCGTAGCTGTTTTTGTAAACAACGAGCACACGGTTGTTCTTGCACGGTGTGTTTATCTCAACTATCTGCGAGTCGCTGCCGAGGAACGACAGATAGCAGTTGCTGCCCTCCATCGAATCGTAGAACAGACCGCTCTTGTCGGTGCCGTAAGGCTGGGTCTGCAGCTTGTTGAAGCTCGTATCATAGTATGTGCAGGTCACCTGATCTATATTCTTTGCCTTGTAGTAAACGAAGGTATCGGGGTTGTCGTGTATGTCCTGATCGTAGTTTGAATAGGTATACAGCGTGCCGAGGAAGCCTTCCTTGGTGAACTTGTCATACTTGTCAAGCTCGGGGTAATCCACCTGTGCCGATTCAGCGAACACCTTTGTCGCATAATATGCGCCCAGCGGCAGCCAGTGGTGGTCGGTACGGGCATAGATGTCCTCGTCCATATGCTTTGCAAGCTCATTTACGCAGTTTATGCCGACAACATTTTTCAGAGCGCCGATGATGTTCTTGATATTCTCGTTCTGGTCTGTGCCCATGTTCTTCATGTTGTTAGGCATATAGAACGCACTTGACAGCGGATCGGGCATCGCATAGACATTGACGCCGTCGCCGAGATCCTGCTTCCACTTGTTGCAGGCATCAGCAAAGCTCTTGCCCATCTCAAATGTCACGCCCGAAAGCACAAGACCTCTTGTTTCTTTGCCTTTGCCGTAAACGACAACGCTGCCGAGCAGCTTGCCCTCATTGGTGTTCTCGGGTATCTTGACTATCTCGTCTTCTTTTTTATTTGATTTGGTCGTGGTCGTCGTCTTGTCCGAGCCGTCCTCCGAGCTTGTCGAAGCGGCAGTCGTGGTGGTCGCAGGCGCTGTGTTGATGCTTACCTTTGTGGTGGTAACGCCCTTATCATCGTACTTTTCCTGCTCGACCTTCTTTACCGTGCCGTTTATCTTGACATCGCCGATAGAGAAACCAAAGCAGTTTGTAAACGACGAGTTAAAGCTCTTGAAGCTCTCTCTGCCGGGTATCGTGTCAGTAAAGTATGTCGAGATGCCCTTTGTGAAGTCGCCCTTGAACAGCGACGAGAACGAAAAGCTCGGGAATTCTGCAAGCTTACGGTTCTCCGACGGACTTTCCTTTTCACGCTTGCCCATAACTGTCATCACCAGCAGAACTATCGCAATAAGGAATATTCCGCCGAGACAAACGATTATGTTGAGCACCTGAACGCCCTCTCCGGCTTCAACTGCCGGCTTTTCGGGGATATCATCAGTCTTTTTCTCTCTTGCCCTCACAGCCTCACGGGCTCTGGAAGCCTCACGTGCCCTTGCAGCCTCACGCTGCATCGAGCTGCGCTCACCGCTCGGTCGAGCCGGTCTGCGGCGCTGCGGCGGGCGGTCATATCTGTTATCCATTCGTTTCCCTCCTTGCTATGCG
>CAMYUO010000137.1 GCA_947302065.1 uncultured Clostridia bacterium
CCCGGAATGGCGCAAGATTTATGAAAAGCGCTGCAAGGATTTGGGCTTCTCTGCCTACTTTGACTATTCCTGGCAGTGGGCTTATGAAGATAAGTTCAAGAATGCCGGCCTTACGGCACTCTTGGGCACCGGCTTTGACCCGGGCGTAACAGGCGTTTTCTGTGCTTATGCTCAGAAGCATTACTTTGACGAGATTAATTATATCGACATTCTCGACTGCAACGGCGGCGACCACGGCTATCCGTTCGCAACCAATTTCAACCCCGAGATAAACATTCGTGAGGTCTCCGCTAAAGGCTCGTACATTCAGGACGGCAAGTGGGTCGAGACTGAGCCTATGGAGATAAAGAGAGTTTACAACTTCGACGAGGTCGGCGAAAAGGATATGTACCTTCTGCACCACGAGGAGCTTGAATCTCTCGCCCTCAACATCAAGGGCATCAAGAGGATAAGATTCTTCATGACATTCGGTCAGAGCTATCTTACACACCTTAAATGCCTTGAAAACGTGGGTATGACATCTATCGAGCCTATCGAGTTCGAGGGCAAGCAGATAGTTCCTCTGCAGTTCCTCAAGGCTGTTCTGCCCGACCCTGCAAGCCTTGGCCCGAGAACAAAGGGCAAGACTAATATCGGCTGCATCTGCCAGGGCAAAAAGGACGGCAAGGACGTTAAATACTACGTTTACAATGTCTGTGACCACCAGGAGTGCTACAAGGAAGTCGGCTCGCAGGCAATCAGCTATACAACGGGCGTTCCTGCAATGATCGGCGCAATGATGGTCATGACAGGCAAGTGGAAAAAGCCGGGCGTTTACAACATAGAGGAGTTTGATCCCGATCCGTTCATGGAAGCTCTCAACAAGTGGGGTCTGCCGTGGAAAGAGAACTTCGACCCTGTGCTCGTAGACTGATATGGCAAAGATAAGACGTAAGAACGGCAGGCGCAGACTGCTGATACTGCTTGTTATCGTGCTGTTTTTCGCATATTACATCGCAGTCGGCATCATAATGTCGTATATGAAGATCTCGATGCTGCCAAAGATATTTGCACTCACGCTGCCGTCATTCTTTCTCGGTGTGGCGGTAACGCTGCTGGTGCTGGATATCCGCTACGGCACGCATCTTAAAAGGCGCAAAAGGATCAGACTCGACAACTCTGATCCTGCTGCCGAAGAAAATAACAACAAGCCTGACGATGATGACAGCGAGCAGGCTTGACAGGAGAAAAAATGTTTGATATCAACAGTGTAAAAACGCCTTGCTACGTGATAAGCGAGCAGGCACTCGCAAAAAATCTCAATATTCTCGGCAGCGTGATGGAGCACACAGGCTGTAAGATACTGCTTGCACAAAAGGCGTTTTCAAACTTTGTGACCTATCCGCAGCTTTCAAAAGTCCTCTGCGGCACAACTGCGAGCGGACTTTTCGAGGCTAAGCTCGGCAGGGAAGCGTTTGAGGGCGAGGTCCACGTTTACAGTCCTGCATATACTGATGAGGATATGGCAGAGCTTGTAAAGATCGCCGATCATATCGTGTTCAACAGCTTTTCGCAGTGGAAAAAGCACCGTGACACCGTGAAAAACTGCGGCAGGAGCATATCCTGCGGTATCCGCTGCAATCCGGAATATTCGGAGATAGACACTGATATTTACAATCCATGTTTTACGGGGTCAAGGCTCGGCACAACGCTTGACAACTTTGAGGAAAGCGAGCTTGACGGCATTGAAGGTCTGCATTTCCACACGATGTGTGAGCAGGGTGCAGACGTTCTCGAGCGCACGATACCGCACATTGAGGAAAAGTTCGGCAAGTATCTTGGCAGAATGAAATGGCTCAACCTCGGCGGCGGTCACCACATCACCAAAGACGGTTACGACCTTGCTAAGCTTGAAAAGTGCGTGAACTATCTGCAGGATAAGTACGGTGTGCAGGTCTATCTTGAGCCTGGCGAGGCTGTGGCACTAAATGCGGGCTGGCTGGTGACAAGCGTGCTCGACACGCTCAGAAACGGCATGGATCTTGCGATAGTCGATACATCGGCTGCCTGCCATATGCCAGACGTTCTTGAAATGCCTTACCGACCGATGATAATCGGCTCGGGTGAATCAGGTGAAAAGGCGTACACATACCGCCTCGGCGGACCGACCTGCCTTGCTGGCGACGTTATCGGAGATTATTCGTTCGATGCACCGCTCAAAGAGGGCGACAGGCTGGTGTTCACCGATATGGCTATCTACACGACCGTCAAGAACAACACGTTCAACGGTATGCCTCTGCCGAGCATTTATCTTGAAAAGCTCGACGGCAGCATTGAGCTTGTGCGTGAGTTCGGATATAACGATTTTAAACAAAGACTGTAATTGCAAAATTCCTTTCTGCTTTTGAGCGGGAAGGAATTTGTTATATTAGCTATAAGGGAGAAATGCAAAATGAAAGCACTTATCATCAATTGTTCACCTGTGAGGAACGGCGCAACTGCAGAAATGTGCAGCATTATTGAAGCGGAGCTGTCGCAAAGATATGAAACAAAGTCGGTCTGCATCGACGATTACAGCATAGCCTTTTGTAAGGGCTGCCGAAGCTGCCATAACACAGCAAAATGCGTTATGACCGATGGCGCACAGCAACTGATGGCGGAATTTGAGGCTGCTGATGTTATCGTTTGCGTTTCACCGTCTTATTGGGCTGATGTTCCGGGGCAGTTCAAGGCTTTCATCGATCGCTGTACGCCTTACAGCAATACCCACGAGCCGCACGCAAGTCTGTCAAAAGGCAAAAAAGGCTTTGCTGTCGTTCTGAGGACCGGGCCTAACATGAAGGAGTGCGAACGGCTGATACAGACAATTGAGCATTTTTACGGGCATCTTGAAATAGAGTGCTGCGGACATCTCGGGCTTTGCAGCATCGGGAGTAAGATTGATGTAACCCCGAGAACGATGGAAATACGGGACTTTTGCAGGAATATCTGATCCATTGCGCTGTGCTGCTTTTGCGGTGCGGCGCTTTTAAATTGTAAACTTTTTATACGGGTACTTGACAAAGTGGTAACAAGTTACTATAATATAAGCAGTAACAAGTTACTACACTAACAGGAGGTACACACCTATGAAAATGGACGAGATGTACACACGCTTTGCAGACAGCACGTTAGATATGCAAAAAGCGCTGTTTACCAGCATTTTTGTGATGCAGAACAGAATGCAGACAGCCTGCGAGAAACTGCAGACACAGATATCTATGAAACAGTGGCTGTTGATCGTAATGGCGCAGAGCTGTCCCGAGCCGAGAACACTGACAGCGGTGGGCGAGCTTATGGGCTGCTCACGGCAGAACGTCAAAAAGCTCGCTGCTGCGCTTGAAAACAAGGGCTTTGTAAAGCTCGAGCAGGGCAGCAACAATTCGGTGCAGCTGGTGCTGACTGAAAAGGCAATGGGGTATTTTGAGGAAATGGGCGAACGGCACGCAAAGACGTTCGAGCTTTTGTATTCCGAGTTCAGCGAGCAGGAGATAAAGGAGCTTTTCAGGCTTTACGGCAAGCTTTACGCAGGAATGGAAAAGGTCGAGAGCTATGCAGAAAAGACAAAATAACAGAAAAAAATAGTATAACAAGGAGAAAACAAGATGAAAAGAACAAGGAGGAAAAGACGTATGTTTGTTGTGCTCGGAGTCATAGTTACCATTATCGGTTTGCTGATGATATGGTTCAACATCTCTTATTCGCCGATGAAAAAGCAGTTCAGAAAAGACATCGACAGGCTCACAGCCGAAAACAAGCTTAAAACGAACGGCGAGGTGTTCACCGAAAAGGACTTTGAGGATCTTCCGATGCCGATACGCAAATATATAGAAAACTGCGGTTATATCGGCAAACGCAAGATGTCTTATCTTACGATGCAGTACAAGGACGTTGATTTCCGAACGGGCAAAAACGCAGCAAAACTCAGAATGGACTATACACAGTACAACTTTGTCAAACAGCCGTGCAGAATGGCGCTTGACGATGCAAGTATGTTCGGTGTGCCTTTTCAGGGGTATGATTACTATGAAAACGGCAAGGGCGGAATGAAAGGCGTTATCGGCAAGCTGATAACCATTTTCAATGATACGGGCGACGAAATGGACAGGGCTTGCCTTGTTACTTTCCTTGCGGAAAGCCTGTTTGTGCCGACGGTGCTTTTGCAGGACTATGTGACCTTTGAGCAGATAAGCGACTATGAGGTCAGAGGCAGCATAACTTATAAAGGTCAGACGGTCAGCGGCGTTTTCAAGTTCAATAAGGACTATGAGATGGAGTCGTTCGTTACCACCGACAGAAAAGACGACAAGACGCCTTGGACAGCGCTTTGCAGCAACTATGAGGTCGCTGACAGCGGCATAAAAGTGCCGACGACATTCAAAGCTGTCTGGAATTTCACTGACGGCGATTTTGTCTACTTTGACGGCAAGATAAGCAGCATTGCATACGGCTAATAAAAAAGCACTGTGCTTTCCTTTGCGGAATACACAGTGCTTAGCTTTTATTATGTTATTGCAGACAATACTTTGTGACCTCTTTCATCACGCTGTTGTCGTTGTTCGAGCCGGTGATGAAATTTGCTACCTGCTTGACAGAGTTGTGCGCATTTGACATCGCAAAGCTGTAATATGCACAGTTGAGCATGTCCACATCATTGAGATAGTCGCCGAATGCCATGACCTCGTTGTATCCGACACCGAAACGGTTGCATATGTTTGAAAGAGCAGAGCCTTTGTTTATGCCCTTGTTCATCATATCCACCCAGTTGCTGCCCGAGAGCAGTGCTGTGCAGTTCTGTGAGAACTCGTCGCCGAGCGCTTCATACTGAGCGTTGGTAAAGCCGTTTCCGTTGTATATCGCTATCTTGAATATCTCATCATCGCAGTCATGCAGGTCTTTGAGATAAGTCTGGCAGATGTAATACTGTGCGATCTCCTGATCCTGCTGAGGATCCTTGGAATTGTGCCATGCACCCTTTTTGCCGCACAGAATAAGCGTGTAGCCCTTAGCCTCGCAGTAGTCGATAACGTTCATCACGATATCCCTGTCAATGATCGAGGTGTAAACGCATTCACCGCCGATAACGATGTATGCACCGTTGTCGCAGATGAAAGTCAGATCCTTGAGGTGATTGCCAAACTGCTTTTTGAGCACGTTGAAGCTTCTGCCGCTTGAAATAACGAAGTTTATCTTTCTGCGGCTCAGATCGGTGATAACGTCTTCAAAATTATCGGGGAGCTTTTTGTCATCGTCGAGCAGTGTGCCGTCCATATCGGTCGCAACTATCTTTATCATGGCTTATCCTCCTTGAGTGTCCGCTGCCGCTTGTTTGTTTTACTTTGACTTATCAAGCCGTCCTTGACGGTGTGATAAATTGATACTTAGATTATATAGTATTGCTCGGCTTATTTCAAGCAGTTTCGAACCGATTTTTCAACTTTGTATGTTTGTCTATTATTAATCAAAACACAGGCTTCGGATTGGTATATATGAACAAAACAAATCTGCGGACTTTAGTTCGTGACGATACATCTTTCGTGCCCTGCCGTCGTGTGATAAAAAACACATTTCACAGGCGCGCTTTTTTGTCTAAATCTATGAAAAAGCGGCGCAAATATTGACTTTTAAGAATAAAGTAGCTATAATAACTATGTATTTGACAACAGGACAACAAACGAATTAGAGATATAATTTGAAACAACAAACACAGGGGAAAGGAAATCTAATGAAAAGCATTCTGATAAAATTCAAGAACGGCTTGCACACATATGCCAAAGAGAATATGATCGTGCTGGCTTTCGTGATCTGCTCGGTGATAAACGCCTTTATGCTCAGAGCGTTCACCGTCAAGTTCAATTACAATCAGATAAAACCGCTGCTTGCGGATATA
>CAMYUO010000138.1 GCA_947302065.1 uncultured Clostridia bacterium
TGTTGTATCTGACAAAAGAGGTTTTTTGCAATGGATAAAAAAACTACGCCGCTTGATTATATCTGCAAATAGGAGAGGAGTTTACGGGTATGTCTGAAACGATCAGAAAAGCTGTACCGGAGGATATCTCAAGAATAGCCGAGATACTCGTGTTTGTGAAAAGAATAAAGTACCGTCCCATCTTTCAGAATGATGCGTTTGCATTTGGGGAAC
The DNA here is from genome assembly GCA_947302065.1 of uncultured Clostridia bacterium. GTDB lineage: Bacteria > Bacillota > Clostridia > Oscillospirales > Ruminococcaceae > Hominimerdicola. The sequence continues at coordinate 214 of CAMYUO010000138.1, forward strand.
TTCAGGTTCTTTCTGTCGCAGAAAAATACAAAGAGCCGTCAGCGCTTGACAACATTCTTGTTTACGACGACGAATTTGTCAAGGGTATGATCCATATAGAAAATAACGAAATTGTCGAACTGTATGTTGACTATTTCTTTCAGGGTCAGGGTATTGGCTCCCGACTTATTGAATATGCAAAAGAAAACTACCCTGTTGATTTCCTGTGGGCGATAGAGAAAAATACCGATGCTATCAGGTTTTATGAAGCGCACGGTTTTCACCTTACGGATATAAAGAGACCTGTGGAAAGCGCAATAGAGGTAATGATGAAAAGATAGACCCCGGTTTGCAGAGGCGTGAAAGTATATTATTCAGGCGCTCTTATACATAATATCAACCTGTAAGTGTTTTGCTTGCAGGTTTTTTCTTTCGTTTACTGTTGACATTTTCAGAGATTTGTGTTAAAATCAGTATCACTTTCTGTTTTATAAAAGTCGAAAGGAGATAAAAATGAACAAAGCACAACTCGCAGAAGAATTCAAACGTATCGGCATCACGCAGGGAATGGAGCTTGAGGTGCACAGCTCGCTGAGCAGCTTCGGGCACGTCGAGGGCGGAGCCGAAACTGTCATCGAGGCGCTTATGGAGTGCGTCGGTACAAACGGCAGCATCTTTATGCCTGCGCTCAGGCTCAGCCCGCCGCTCGAGATTACCGAGCAGGACAGGCAAATGGGCATCACCGTAAAAATAAAAGTCCTCGGCGAAGATGCACCGAGAACGGATATGGGTATCATTGCCGACACGTTCAGACAGCGAAGTGACGTTATTACCGGCAAAGGCGTTATCAGAACATCGGGCTGGGGAAGAAATGCGAAAGAGGCTGCAAAGGGCGGTCTTGATTACGTTATCCACAACGGCGGCATGGGGCTGCTGCTCGGTGTCGATATCTATAAGCTCACCGCAATGCACTATATGGAGGACATTCTGCCTGCAGAGATAAGCCGTGTTTTTGCGCCGACCGAGCAGGTCAGCAAGCTCTATCCGCCTGACGAATGGTTCATGGAGGCAGGAGAGCCGCCTGTCAAGCCGTGGTACAAGGTGCAGGACATCGCCCTGCAAAAAGGCATCATAAAGACGGGTCACATCGGCAAATGCAGGTATATGTTCTTTAATATCTTTGATGTCGTCAGCATTTACCGTGAGCTGCTGAAAACCGACCCTTTCGGGCTTTACGGACTTGAAAAGCCGTAATTTTGGGCAAAAAAAGGTGCCTTGCAGACGACCTGCAAGGCAAAGAATAGGGGGAGGTTTTGTTAGGGGTAATGTGCGGCAGCCCTGTGAGACTTGCCGCAAGCACGGGGCACAGTCATGATAAAACGCAGGATGAGTTTCGTTTTATCTTCCTGACCTTTGCTTTGATTATAGTATAGCACAACTTTTTCGGTTTGTCATTCACCGCAATGGTTAAAATCGAACTTTTTAATAAAAAACGGGATATGGATCTGTTTTGACCCATATCCCGATATTTTTGTCGGTTATCTTTTATTTGTCCCTGTCCATGAACACTCTTGAACCGGTCGCACCCGTCTGACCCTGATATTTGCCGTCATAAGGGTTTTCAGCAGCGCTGTCCATTTTCGCAAACACCAGCTGTCCGACCCTGCGCCCTGCGGTCAGCTCGATAGCACATCTGTTTGCATTGAACAGTTCAAGCGTTATCTCGCCTTTGAAACCCGGGTCTACCCAGCCAGCGTTCTGAATGAACAGTCCCATTCTTCCGAGCGAGCTTCTGCCCTCAACAAATGCTGTGAGGTCGTCCGGCAGCTCAAAATATTCCATAGTCGTAGCAAGAACGAACTGTCCGGGCAGGATAAGGTATTTATCTGTCGTCAGTGTCTTGTATTTTATCTCGCTGTCAAGCGTTATTACACCCGACGGTATGTCGTCAACGATGCTGAAAGTGTTTCCAAGCCTTATATCAACGCTTGCAGGCTGTATCTGCGAGTCTGTCAGCGGTGTTATCGTCAGGCTCTTTTCTCTGAGCATCTCTTTGATCGTCTTATCAGACAGTATCATCTGGTTTACCTCTGTTTCCCCTGTATTTTTTCAGCCGCCGAGACGTATCATCTCGTCGATGCAGACCTTTGCCTTTGCGATCTGCTCGTCTGTCATCTCTATCTCGAACGCTCCGCCGTTTCCGATTCCCTCGCAGGACTTGTAAACGTCCATAAGCGTGGTGAGCTTCATGTTCGGGCAGATGAGATGCTTTGACAGCACATAGAATTCTTTGTCGGGGAATCTGTACTGCAAATGCTCTGCGATAGATGTTTCCGTTCCGATGATGAATTCCTTTGCATCGGACTTTGCCGCATAGTCCATTATGCCTGCGGTAGAGCCTGCGTAATCAGCGCCCTGAGTTACCTCGGGTCTGCACTCGGGGTGAACGAGCACCAGCGCATTCGGGTGAAGCCTCTTTGCCTCGTCAAGCTCAGCTTTGGTTATCGCTGCGTGAACGGGACAGCCGCCCTGAAGCAGCTTTATGTCCTTGTCGGGACAAGCTTTCTGAACGAACGCACCGAGGTTGCAGTCTGGGATAAACAGTATCTTTTCAGCGTCCATGCCCTTTACTATCTTGACCGCAGACGACGATGTCACGCACACATCGCACACCTCTTTGAGAGCTGCCGTCGTGTTTATATAGCAAACTACCTTCCTGTCAGGCTCCTGCGCCTTGATTGCGGATATCATCTCAGGCTCCATCTGCTCTGCCATCGGGCAGCCCGCAAGGCTGTTTGCAAGGAAAACGTGCTTGTCGGGCGAGAGCATCTTGGCTGTTTCCGCCATAAAATGCACGCCGCACATAAGGATATTCTTGTTTGTGACCGTTGCCGCCTCAACAGACAGCTTGTAAGAGTCGCCCGTGATGTCAGCGACCTCGATTATCTCCTTTGCCTGATAGCTGTGTGCAAGAATGCAGATGTCCTTTTCCTGCTTGAGTTCGATTATTTTGCGCTGGATATCTCTTATCATAGCTTTATCCTCGTCATTCAGATATTTTTGTTGTAGATTATCATAAGACCTTTGAGCAGCAGGTCCTCGTCAAGAATAATGTCCGTCATGCAAAGCGGGATAACTGTCGGTGCAAGACCGCCCGTCGCAACAACGGTGTATTTCTTTCCTGTCTCTCTGCGTATCCTTTCGCAGATGCCGTCTATCGCACCTGCATTTCCGTAGAGTATACCGCCCTTTATGCAGTCGACCGTGTTGGTGCCGATAGTCTTTTTAGGCTCTTCGAGAGCTATCCTCGGCAGCTGTGAGGTGCGGTTTATCAGCGAATCGTGCGAGACCATTATTCCCGGCATTATCATTCCGCCGAGATAGTCCTTGTTCTCGTCGATGACCGACAGCGTTGTTGCTGTGCCCATATCTACGATGATAAGCGGTGTCGGGTATTCGTTTATGCCCGCAACAGCGTTAACAACGAGGTCGCTTCCGAGCTGTGCAGGGTTGTCTATCTTGATGGAAAGTCCTGTTTTCATTCCGGGACCTACCACCTTGCATTTTCGTTATGCTCGGCACAACAGATGAAATAATAGCGCCGTCGATATCCGAGCCGTCAAGGCCGTTCATTTCGACTGCTGTTCTCAGCATTACCGCATATTCAAGGTCTGTCGCCGTGAGGTTTGTCGAGATCCTCTCTCTGAAAAGTATCTTTTCGCCGTCGCAGCAGCCCAGAACAATATTTGTGTTTCCGATATCAACAGCAAGTATCATTTTTTATTATCTCCCCGTATATTCTTTATGCAGCCTTTGCCTTGCCCTTTATAAAGCCTGCCTTTGTCAGACCTACCGCAGCCGCAGCCGTAACTATCGTAGCAACGACCATCTCAACGAGTGCGTTGAAGCCGACAAATGTGATGATGAACCAGATAACGTTCTTTCCGCCCATTTTTTCTTCCATATAATCGGTGTTGCCGAAAAGCAGAACGAGCGAGGTCATGAACAGCACGGTGTTTGAAAAAGCAGTCATAAAGCCTGCAACAGCGCCGCCGACATAGTTGTTCGACAGCTTCTTTGTTATCCTGAACGAATAGCCTGCGATGATGCCCACGAGCACTCTCGGGATAAATCTCTGGATAAATGCGAGGAATGGGTTGATGTCGAACAGAGCCGCACCCATACCGCTCGGAATGCCTATGCCGATGCACTGTAAAAAGCTGAATAAGCCGAATACGCCGCCGATTATAGCGCCGCCGACAGGTCCGCAGCTTGCAGCCGCTATCGCAACGGGGATAACGTTAAGGGTTATTACCAGCGGTCCTATGGGTATCGAGCCGATAGGCGTGAACGAGAATATCATGACCAGAGCGGTCATGAGTCCGAGGATCGCCAGCTGACGAATGTTGAAAATTTTCTTGCCGTTTGCATTTGTTTTCATAATGAAAACCTCCTTTGTTATTATTCCTGCCGTGCAGGATACAATACACCGCAAAAGCGCACCCTTTCCCTGCGCGCGTTATTAAAGTCAGACTTGCCGTGGCAATACCTGCTTTTGCACGCTGTGACGGGTCTTTGTGCCGCTTTCACGCAGGAACTCTTTTGTTCCCGCAAACATTATAGCACACTTTTTTGAAAAAAGCTATATCTTTTTTTAAAATTCTGTGTTATACTATACTGTGGACTGAAAATACTCTATGATCGGAGGTATTATACAATGCTTAAAGGAAAGACAGTTGTGCTTGCAGTTACAGGCTCTATCGCCGCTTATAAAATGGCAAACGTCGCAAGGATGCTCAAAAAGCTGGGCGCTGATGTTCATGTGCTGATGACACAGAACGCCACACAGTTCATAAACCCCATAACCTTTGAAACGCTCACGCAGCATAAATGCCTGATAGACACATTCGACCGCAATTTCCAGTACAGTGTTGAACACGTTGCGCTTGCAAAGGCTGCTGACATCGTGCTTATCGCTCCTGCATCGGCTAACGTTATCGGCAAGATAGCAGGCGGGATCGCTGACGATATGCTGACAACTACGGTCATGGCCTGCCCGTGCAAAAAGCTCGTTGCTCCTGCGATGAATCACAATATGCTGCACAATCCGATAGTTGAGGATAACATCAGAAAGCGTTCTTGTTGAGCATATACTTATAGAGATAGCTTTTGAAAAAGACCTTGAGGGCAAAAAAATTCTTGTCACAGCAGGTGCGACAAGAGAGCCGATAGACCCTGTCCGCTTCATAACCAACCATTCAAGCGGAAAAATGGGGATAGCAATGGCGAGAGCCGCAATGATGCGAGGCGCACAGGTAACGCTCGTTTGCGCACACTGTGAGGTTAAGCCGCCGATGTTCGTGGAAGTAGTGGACGTTCAGACTGCCGCTGAGATGTTTGAAGCGGTAACGTCCAGAGCAGACGGACAGGACATCATCATCAAGGCTGCGGCTGTTGCGGACTACACGCCTGCATCGACTGCCGACAGCAAGCTGAAAAAGTCGGACGGCGATATGAAGATAGATCTTGTGCGCACAAAGGACATACTCAAAGCGCTTGGCGAGGACAAGAGAGAAGGTCAGCTTATCTGCGGATTCTCAATGGAGACCGACAACGTGATGGATAATTCACGTGCAAAGCTTGAGAAGAAGAACTGCGATATGATCTGTGCTAACTCGCTCAGG
>CAMYUO010000139.1 GCA_947302065.1 uncultured Clostridia bacterium
TTTTCGCCACAGGGGACTTGAAAAGCTAATGGTCCCCTGTAACGAAAAATGAGTACGGGTACCGAGAGAGTTCAGGGACAATTCTTTTCAAGAGAATCCCTCAGCAGTACGTCAAATGCTCTATATACTATCCGTATAAAAGCAAAAGGCTTGGTTTTGTGCCAAGCCTAATTATTGTTGTTAGTATTATGTATGGGTGTTGGTGAGAATCTTTTTGAAAGTGTCATTCTTCAAGTTTCACTCTGAGCCTTAGTCAAAAACAGGCATATGGGTCTTTGTGCCCATATGCCTGTTTTTCATTAAAAGTTTTAGGGGTGGGGTTTGGGGAGCGACCCTTTTTCAAAAGGGTCCTCCCCAATAATCAGTCTATCCAGACGAAGTTGTTGTCGGTATTAAGGAAATCGACGTTATAAAGCAGTATGACTTTATCTATCTTATTTTCCTTGATATACTCGGAGACTGTGAGCGGCTGAACGTGATAATAGCGCATATCTATCATAGTCACGTCGGAGTACATACTTGTAAAGTACGGCATTGCGCAGTTTGCGTAGCTGTCTTTAAGTATGAGCACCTTTTTGTCCTGCTGGGCATTTTCGGACTTGATATTGATATTTGCATAGTTGCCGCCGAAGAAGATCGAATACTTATCCTTTTTATCCTCAAAGGAACGGTCGAAGATAGTATTCTTTGTTTCGTTCTTGTCCACGAAATTGACGGTGAGCTTATTTGACTTATCGGTGAGCAGCTTCATCGTGTCTTTATCAGTAAAGGCAGTCGGTGCTTTTGAATAGAGCGTGCCGAGAAAATCGGGAAGCTCCTGAACGTCATAGTCTGCTTTAAGCTCGGGCTCGCCCATTGCTTTCATAAGACCGTCGAAGCCGACCTTTGCGCCGTCGCTCGTCCAGTGGTGGTCTGTTTTATAGAACACCTGTGTGCCGTTATCTGCGGCTGCTTTGAGGTCGCTCATCGGACAGTAGAAATTGATGCTGCTGTCGAGCTGTTCTTTTACCTTGTCGATAGTTTTCTGCTGATCTTCCGAGGTATTGGTCGATGGCAGCTTATCGCTCATGACGCTTATGCTGTTTGGCACGAGCATAAAGGATATATCTGCATCGGGAGCGTTCTTTCTGAGGTCATTGATGCAGCCGATATTCTTTTCGAGCTGCTCGGGATCCTCGTGATAGTCCTGAAGATAATAGCCGTCCTTGCCGAAATACACGCCGTTTTGCAGGTCGTGCTGGAGCAGGCGGTCGGTATCTGTTTTGAGTGTTACGAGCTCGTCTTTGAACGGGATATGGTCGGAGACGAATTTTTCAAGTCCGTCGGTGAATGTACCGTCCTTGAGGTTCTTCCATGAGAAAGTGGGGAACTGGTTGAGGTTTCGGTTCTCCATTTCGGAAAATGTCCGGTCACGCAGCAGGAAGCACCAGATGCCGAAGCCGATGATGAAGATAAGGAACACGCTGACCATAATGATCTGAGAGAGCTTTTCTGTCTTTTTGTTCATCACGGTCACCTCCTAAAATCTGAAATATAGGAACGGGTTGAACGAGTTGCCTGCGAGGTATGCGGTGCAGAGAATGAGCAGACCTGCTACCATTGCGGGCTGCAGCACGCAGCTGTAAACGACGGGGCAGCCGCCCTTGACGAGCGTGCCGAGCTTTCTGATAAGCGGAGTCGATGCTGCGATGAGTATGACGAAAGTAATGGCATAGCCTGCGAGCCATGCGATCGCCTGATCGTTGATAAAGCTGATATCGGACAAGCCGAACATATTCTTGAAGTTCTGCGAGAGCTTGCCGAAATCGTTGAATGCGAAGATGCCCCAGCCGATGACTATGAGTATCAGCGCATAGATATGTGCAAAGACCTTTGGTATCTTTTTGAGTCCGTTAAGCAGGAACAGCTTTTCGCAAAGCAGGATTATGCCGAAGTACACGCCCCAGATCATAAAGTTCCAGTTTGCGCCGTGCCAGAAACCTGTCAGGAACCAGACGATCATGATATTGACGCACTGTCTGACCTTGCCCTTGCGGTTGCCGCCAAGCGGGATATAGACATAGTCTCTGAACCAGCTTGAAAGGGACATATGCCAGCGTCTCCAGAAATCTGTGATAGAGTTGGAGATATAAGGGTAGTTGAAGTTCTCGAGGAAATCGAAGCCGAACATTTTGCCCAGTCCGATAGCCATATCTGAATAGCCCGAGAAATCAAAGTATATCTGGAACGTATAGGCGATGATGCCGAGCCATGCGGCAGTTACGCTCATATCGCTCTGCGGAGTATTGCTTATGGTATCGACCAGCGCACCTATGCTGTTTGCCAGAAGCACTTTCTTGCCAAGACCTATGCTGAAGCGCTTGACGCCCTCGGCGAAGTTGCCCATAGTTTCTCTGCGGTTTTTCATCTGCTCGGCAACGTCCTTATATCTGACGATAGGACCTGCGATGAGCTGAGGGAACAAAGCGACATATGTTCCGAGCGTGAGGTAGTTTTTCTGCGCTTTTACGTCACCGCGGTACACGTCGATAACGTAGGAAAGTGTCTGGAAGCTGTAGAACGAGATGCCTATCGGCATGACGAGCTTGAGCTCTTTTATACTGAATCCGAAGATATTGTTTGCATTGACGATAAAGAAATCGGAATACTTATAGAACAAAAGCAAGCCCATGTTCCACAGTATCGCCACGATGAGCGAGACCTTCGGCACCCACGCTTTTCGTCCCTTGACCGTTTTGTCTGCGAGCAGTCCCGTGATATACGCAACGACTGTTGAGCCTATCATCAGAAAGACGTATACAGGCTCTCCCCACGCATAGAACACAAGGCTGAAAACAAACAGCACGAGGTTGCGCACCTTGCGTGGAACTATATAATACAGCAGCAGTACCGCAGGCAAGAACAAAAACAGAAAGACTGTGCTTGAAAACAGCATTTATTGTTTCACCATACCTTTGTCATTTTGCTTAAACTAAAATCAAGCCATGCTCCGCCGACTTTGCGGCAGAACATGACCGATCAGAATACTTGTCGTATATTAGCCGAGGATCTCCTTAGCCTTGTCGTTGTTGTTGGACAGGCACATGAATACATAGCTGCCGTCAACTACGAGTACAGGGTTGTTGAGCTTGTCCATCTCAGCAGGAACGTAGCTTTCAAAAGCTTTCTTCTGGGACTCGATACGAGCCTTGAGAGCTGTTTCGATCTCCTTGGCAGCGTTCTCGTCGTTTGCCTCGAAGCAGTCGATCTCGTGAGCAGATGCGCCTGATGCGTCTACATAGCATACAGCCTTCTTGTAAAGATCCTTCTTTACGCCGATCATCTTCTCGATCCTGCTCTCATCGAACTGGGTCATAGTAGCCTTTACAGCATCATCGAGGGAATCCTTGAGCTTGTCAGCTGTTGCCTGAAGATCCTTAGCGGTAGCCTCGGAAGTCTGAACGGCTGTTGTGCTGTCAGCTGTGCTGGAAGCGCTGCCGGATGCATCGGACTTGCTGGAGGAATCTCCGCAGGATGCAAATGCCATAGTTGTCATGATTGCTGCGGCAAGTACCGCACTGATTACTTTCTTTGATCTCATGATTATCTTTCCTTTCTGAATTTAAGTTTCATCAATAATGTAGTTTAACCAATATTTGCAATAGTCAATGGAAAGGTGGATACCGTCGGTGCTTGCCTCCTCGGGCAGCTTGCCGTCTGCTCCCGCAACCGCCGTGTCGCACGCAAGATAGGTGCAGCCGTTCTGGCTTGCGAAATTCTGGATATATCCGTGGAGTTCCTTAACATTGTTATTGTTTATTGCATCTCCCTGAAGCTCTCTTGAAGCTGTGACAGGGAGTATTGATTCACAATAGATCTTGGCGTTCGGACTGTATTTTCTGACGCTCTCGACGAGCTTTGCGTAATACTGGATAAAGCTGTCGTAGTAAGGCCAGCCCATTTCATTGGTGCCGAAGCCGATATAAACACGCCCGAATTGTTTGCCCTGTGCGAGCGCATCTATGACAGTTCCCATATTGCCGTTATCGAGCCTTATCGTCTGGCTCTCAAAGCAGGTCTGGATATTAAGTCCTATACTGCAATAGAATGTTGCTTTGGGTCTGTCGCAGTTGTTGAAAAGTCCGACCGTTCGGGAATCTCCGATAAAAAGTGCATCGTCAAGCTCGTCGTTTATGTCCTTCGCCACGGTATAGGGATGTGCATCGGACGGTACGTCGGGCGTTGTTACATCGCCCTGTGATGAGCTTTCTCCGGGCTGTGAGCTGTCGGCAGGCTTTGCGCTGCTGTCGGCGGCAGATGAACTGTCGGCAGGCTTTGAGCTGCTGCTGTCGCTGCTGGGCCGGGAGCTGCTTGAATCGGACGAGAAGAAATCGGTCTTGTTTCCTGCTGAATGGATTATCCAGCCAACTGCAAAAACCACGCACAGAAAGCAGCGAAACGAGACTATATTCTGCTGCATGCGCACTCTTGAACGCTGCTTTGCGCTGTTGTCGGTTTTTGATCTCATTATCTTTATTTCCTCTTGGATCCACTTGTCACATATACAACTATGATACCACATTCGCCCTGCTTTTTCAAGTGTATTTGCTGATTTTACATACAGAATAGACACTTTGCACAAAACAGGGCGCCGCAAGCGGCACAATTAAGATAAATTGTCCGCTTTGACGGACTCTTACGGCGTTTTGAGCGCTGCTGTTCTGCTGTGGGCAGCTCTCTTGGAAGTGCTGTTCTCTGAACTCTCTCTCAGACTCTTAGTCAATTTAAGCCATATGGGTCTTGTGCCCATATGGCTTAAATTCATTTAAAGTATCACTTAAATTGTCCGCAGGAATCCTTCAAGGTTTGCGGCGATCTCGGAGACGGGGAGTCCGACTACATTGTAGAAATCTCCGTCTATCTTTTTGACGAGCAGTGAGCCAAGACCCTGTATGCCGTAGGCGCCTGCCTTATCGAGCGGTTCGCCCGAACGGCAGTAGATGTCGATATCGCTGTCTGACAGCTCACGGAATGTTACGCCTGTGCGGACTGAAAACGACAGGAATTTCTTCTGATAGCCGATAGTCACGCCGCTGACAACGGTGTGCTCTTTTCCCGAGAGCGCACGCAGCATGCGGCGTGCGTCTTCCTCGCTGCTTGGTTTGCCGAAGATTGCTCCGTTGCATATTACCATCGTATCGCAGCCGATGACCACGCTGTTATCATAGATATCGGCGATATAGCGGCATTTGAGGTCGGAGAGGTATTCGGCAGCTTCGCTTGTGGGAACGCTTGCCGGGAGCTTTTCATCGCACTCGGGCGGTATCACACGGAAATTTGAGCAGATAAGCTGCAAAAGCTCTTTGCGCCGTGGTGACGATGACGCAAGGATAACATCATACTCACGCAGAGTATCTCGTATAGTTAGTGACATTCTTAGTCAGACCTTTCTTTTTGCTTTTCTATTTCTCAACAAAAACAGGCGGTGGATATCCGCCTGTTGTATGTATTATCAGAGCTTGCTTCCGCACTGTGAGCAGAATGCAACGCCGGATGACTCTTTGTGTCCGCACTGTGAGCAGAAGATAAAGCTCTCGGAAGGTGCGGCAGCAGGAGCAGGAGCGCCTGTTGGCTTATCCTCGATAACGGGAGCAGGAGCGGCAACGGGTGCGCCCTCAGCCTCGGGAGGCTTTTTATCCGGCATTTCCGGCATCGGAGGAACAGGAGGTATCTCGCTCGGAGCAGATGTGTTCTGCTCTGCGTTCGGCATTGGCGGAACAGGCGGGATATCCTTGAGCATATCGTTCTGCTGCGGTGCAGCCGGAACAGGCGGGATATCATTTGCCGGTGCTGCAGG